>JAFMJX010000005.1 GCA_017853235.1 Chitinophagaceae bacterium
AAAAGAGCAGCAATCGTTCTCTTAAAGATAAAGTATTTGCTTAAAAAATGCAGCGCCTTAAAACAGCATTTGTAGTGTAAATGGAATCTAGAAAGTTGCTTGTTTTTTAGGGATCATTTTGAAATCAATTTTTTGGGTGGCATCAATTTTGAGCCAAACAAATGATCCCAATAAAACAATGATTCCAATGCCTAAAACAGGAAGGTAATATCCATAAGAAGTGGCAACATATCCAAAGAAAACAGTACTTATATAGGCGCCAGTGAGTCCGGCACAATTCATTGATCCTGAGATAGTTCCACTTTTTGTGCCTCCCATATCCATGGCTACGGCCCAGGCCACAGGGGCCGTGACATCCATAAATGCCATCCCTATGCCTAAAGCAATTATAGCAGTCAAATTATTGGCCACCAATGAAGCTCCAATAATGCATAAACCTGCCACAAAAAGGCCTACCATGGGAACCATTCTGCGACCCCATTTTTTACCCCATTTTACACAGGCTTTGTCACTGATCCAGCCACCAGTAAAACAACCAATTGCTGCAAGTAAATAAGGAATACTGGAAGCCCATATTAATTCCTGTTTTGGAATCAATCTTCCCTTTTCTAAATAAGTATGAAACCAACTTTGAAAAAAATAAGCACCTATTGCGTAACAAAAATACATACCCAATAAAAACCATAAGTTACTTGATCTAAACCCGCTCCAGTAGGAGGTTTTATCATTTTCGCTTTTTAAAGGCAAGTCTCTATTTTCTAAAATGTATTTTAATTCTTCAGTTGAAATATTTTTACATTCAGTGGGATCTTCTTTATGCCAAAAAATCCAAAATAAGGTCCATAACACACCTACGAATGCCAATACATAAAAGGAGGTTTGCCAATGGTACTTTTGTTGAATAGGCAACACTATAAATGGCGTTAATGCAGCTCCTAAACGAGAAGCCCCCCAGATGGTTGCTTGGGCACGACCGCGTTCTAAAACAGGAAAATATTTTGATAAAACAATAGACGTATTGGGGTAAGCACCTGCTTCACCCATTCCAAATAAAAATCTTACTACAATTAACATTACAAATCCTGTCGCAAAGCCCGTCAATAAAGTAAAGACAGACCACCATAGCACCACTCTGATTAATACTTTTTTTCCTCCTAATCTATCCCCCATCCAACCGGTTGGGACTTCAAAGGCAGCATATGCAATGGTAAACATACCTAATATCCAACCCCATTGTACTGTTGTTAAATGTAACTCATTCATGATATTGCTGCTTGCCGATGACAATGCAATACGATCCAAAAAGGTGATCATGGATAAAACGGATAATACTACAAGTACTTGATGTCTTTTTTGCATGAAAAAATGATATTAAAAATGACTTTACTGCAATATAGTAACCTTATTATAATATAATTTATTAATTTAAAGGATTCATTTTAAAACTATAAATATGAATCGTTTGAAAAAGTATGGGATTCTTTTTTTGATACTCTTTATGGGACTTCATACACAAGCTCAAAAAGATTTTTTAGGAAGATGGTTGTCGCCTAGTAAAAAAGGAGTGGTAGAAACTTATATTCAAGGTAATAAATTATATGGAAAATTAATTTGGGTAAAAGATGAACGTAAAGACATTTACAACGCCGATAAAAGTTTACGCAATAGAGAAGTAAAAGGGATGGTGATGTTTAACGATTTTGTTTGGGAGGATGGTCAATGGATCAATGGAAAAATTTATGATCCGGAAGGAGGATCTACTTATAGCAGTAAGATGTGGTTAAGTGATGACAAGCAAACCCTTTTTGTAAGAGGGTATATAGGAATTTCAATTATTGGACGTACCGAAAAATTTAGTAGGGTCTTCAAATAAATTTGATTAATATTTCATTATGTTATTTTTTAAAAAATCATTCATTACATTTTTTTTCATTTTATTTTTATTACCACTTTTAGCCCAAGAAAAAGTTATTAAAATAAATACGGATGTATTAGTGGTAGGAGGTACCGCAAGTGGAATTAGTGCTGGTATTCAATCGGCGCGTATGGGGGTGAACACTTTGGTAGTAGAATCAACCACTTGGTTAGGCGGCATGTTAACCTCGGCGGGTGTTTCAGCTTTTGATGGAAATCATTTATTGCCTTCTGGACTATTTGGCGAATTTAGAGAGCAACTATATAAAGTATATGGAGGCCCAAACAAAGTAGCAACTGGTTGGGTGAGTAATACTTTATTTGAACCACATGTTGGTGATAGTATTTTTAAAGCGATGTCCGCAATTGAAAATAAATTAACTATAAAATATCAATATGATTTTGTAGAAACAATTTTGCAAGGACAAAAAGTATTGGGAGCTAAGTTTATCTCAAATATGGATTCTACTTACTTATGGGTATATGCTAAGCGAACTATAGATGCTACTGAATTAGGAGATGTAATGGCAAGTGCTAAAATTCCCTATGATCTTGGAATGGAATCCAATGATATCACACATGAAAATGTAAATCATACCAACATTAAAGGAATTACTCAGGACTTGACTTTTGTGGGTGTTTTAAAAAATTATAAAATACCACAGCCTTTAATTCCTCGTCCCATTGGTTATGACTCTACCGAATTTGATGGATCTAATTCTAATTTTTATCATGATTCTAAAAGAAAAAAACCTGAGATAGATGCCAACAAAATGTTGGCATATGGTAAATTGCCTAATGACAAGTTCATGCTGAATTGGCCTATTTATGGTAATGATATTTATTTAGAAGTCGTAGATGAAAATAAGGAACAAAGACTTGCATTATTAGAGAAGGCCAAACAACAAACTTTGCGTTTTATTTATTTTATACAAAAAGACTTAGGGTTTAAAAACTACGCACTCGCAAATGATGAATTTCCTACAAAGGATTTGCTTGCATTGTATCCTTATTACAGAGAATCGCGCAGACTTCAAGGAGTAGTTAGAATGACTATTCAAAATATTAGTGCTCCTTTTGATACACCCGAAGCTTTGTACAGAACGGGTATTGCCGTGGGGGATTATCCTATTGATCATCACCATAAAAAAAATCCGAATGCACCACAACATTTAGATTTCTTTCCTGTACCTTCTTTCAATATTGCATTAGGCACCTTAATTCCTCCTCAAAATCAAAATATTATTATTGCCGAAAAATCAATTAGTGTTTCTAATGTGGTCAATGGTACTACTCGTTTACAGCCTTGTGTGTTACAAATTGGTCAAGCAGCAGGGATGTTGGCGGCATTAAGTGTACTTACCAATCAAGCACCCATTAAAGTGCCAGTAAGATTGGTGCAAGAAAAATTATTAAATGCAGGCGTCTATATTATGCCTTATATGGATGTAGAAAAAACAAATATGCATTTTAATGCTGTTCAAAAAATGGGTGCTACGGGTTTATTAAAAGGAGTTGGTACGCCAAGCGGGTGGGCGAATAAAACTTATTTTAATCCAACTAAAAATGTTCAAGCAAATGAATTTGTAAATACATGGTTGTCTAAATTTCCAAATGATATTGAAACTAAAAAAATGGCATTGAATGATGATTTGACTATTGGAGAAGCCATTTATTTTGCTTCTAAATTATCTAAAAGTGTGAAATCCGATATGTTGGATCGTATTAAGTTGCTTTGGAATCATTGGAATTTTATTGATTTTAATGAACAAAGACCTATTCAAAGAATTGAATTAGCAGCTATTTTAAACGAGGTAAAAGTATTTGAAGTATTTGGCGTGGATTTGAAAGGAAACTTTATAAATAGCAAATAACATTTGATAATCGAGTCAATAAATAAAATTTAATATGTCAGAAAATCAATATCCTGAAAATTATATATTTATAAGCAATCACGACTTTACTGAAGTCTTACAAAACAATAAGACTGGACATAAAGGCTTATTTGCACTTAATAATTTTAAGAACGGAGAAATTTTATTAAAATTTGATTCTAGTAAAATAGTGGATAGGCCAAATTATCTAACTGTACAAATAAGTGACACACAACATATTCATTTATTTCCTGAATTTTTACAATATATAAATCATAGTTGCAATCCCAATGTTTTATTTAATACTGACACAATGGTTTTAGAGTGTGTGAAGGAAATATTTGTAGGAGATGAGCTAAGTTTTTTTTATCCTGCAACCGAGTGGAATATGGCTCAACCATTCACTTGTTTTTGTCAACAAAAAAATTGTATAGGTCAGATAGCTGGCGCATTAAATGCACCTAAGGAAATATTATCAAGATATAAATTAACAGCGTTTATTAAAAATAAATTAGCCGAAAGAGAAGCGTAATTATTTATTTCTAAAATTACATTTAATTGCGAATAAAAAAGCCCTCTCCTTTTTTTAAGGACAGGGCTTTTTTAAAGTTGCTTTTATCTTAGAAATATTTAGTTACTCCAGGAACTGCAATTGGGTAATTTCCATTTGCATCTGGTAATACAGGTGCTTCTGCATTAAAGTCATACACTTTTGGATGAATATCAATTCCAGAGTTAATCGCTTTATCCCATTCAATTACTTGACCACTATAGGTAGCCATTCTTCCCAAGATGGAAGTCATAGTACTCTTTGCTCCGTTTTCAGCATCTGCAAATTTATATTCTCCTTTTGCAATAGCTGCAAACAATTCATCATGTTCAGTTTGATATGGATTAGGTTCGCCTTTGGTATCAAAATGGTATATACTTTTACCTTTGTGATCTACTATGTTGGCTGATCCACAAAATATTTTTCCTTTGGTACCAACTAATAATTCATCTACTTTACTCATCGTGCCAGGGATATGTCTACATTGACTATTTAAAATGGAGCCATCTGCATAATGAAATTCCACAAAGTGATGATCAAAAATTTCTCCATGATCTTTCCCTTTTCTTACCTGTCTTCCACCAAATCCTTGCGCTTTAACTGGATAACCACCCTTAAACCAGTTAATCACATCAATGTTATGAATATGTTGTTCGGTAATATGATCCCCACACAACCAGTTAAAATAATACCAGTTACGCATTTGGTATTCCATTTCGGTTTGACCTGCTTTACGGGGTCTCACCCAAACACCATCATTGTCCCACCAAGCTTGTGCCGAAACAATATCACCAATCATATCCTTTCTTTTATATAATTCACGATATGAATTTTGATAATGTCTTTGTAAACCTACTACTACATTTAATTTTTTCTGTTTTGCAATTTCGGCAGTAGCTAATACTTTTTGAACCCCTGCAGGATCTGTAGCAACGGGCTTTTCCATAAATACATGCTTGTTTTGCTTAATGGCTTCTTCAAAATGAATAGGTCTAAAACCTGGAGGAGTGGCCAGAATTACAACATCCGCTAACGGTATTGCTTTTTGGTAGGCATCAAATCCAAAAAAGCGTCTTTCTTCGGGTACGTCTAATCTTTTGTTTACTTCTCCAATCCCATTATTAATTTCATCTACTAATGCTTTATAGCAATTATCTACGTTGTCTTTAAAAGCATCTGCCATCGCAACAATTTTTACATTTTGTTTGCTAGACAATGCTTGAATGGCTGCTCCGGTACCTCTACCTCCGCAACCTACTACTGCTACTTTAATGACATCGTCTGCTCCGGAAAAAAAATTGGCTTTCGATAAAAGAGGCATTGCTAATAAACCTCCAGCTATCATACTGGTGTCTTTTACAAATTCTCTGCGAGTATTTTTGTTGCAAGAATCGTTGTTCATACTATTTGTTTTTGATTAATTAAGATAGGTATTAAAAAATTGATTGACTTCTTCTTCGTTAGGAGCAATAGTGGGGCGTACTAATCTAAATCCAACATTTTTAGCTTCTGTTAGCCACCATTTGCTTTTAGGAATTTGCGGATCACGTTTATTCCAAATAGGATCTGAGTGAAATCTTTGACTACTTCTTAAATCTGTTGCTTGATCCATATAACTTCCTCCTCTTAAACTTTTTGGATATTTGCTTGAATTAAATGGGGCTTGGGGATGTATGGATGAATAAGAAGTATAGGCATTAGGTAAATAATGATCTAGTGTCCATTCCATCATGTTCCCTAGCATATCATACAAACCCCAAGGGTTGGCTAATTTTTGTCCTACTTTTTGATATTTATTATTACTGTTTTTATCATACCAAGCATAATCACCTAGTTTATTAGGGTCATTACCAAAAAAATAAATTGTGTTGGTTCCTGCTTTACAGGCATATTCCCATTCCACTTCGGTAGGTAATCGATAAAATATTTTTGTTTTTTGATACAACCATTTACAATACATCAAAGCTGTTCGCTGTGACATACTATTTGCGGGAAAGCCGCCTTCTTTACCCATGCCCCAAGTCAAATCTACATATTGTGGACTAGGCCTTGTGATGGCATCCACATTTACGTTTTGACTGGTAGCTTCATCTTTTAAAAAAACATCTAATTCATCTCGTGTTACTTCAAAAGCGCCCATCCAAAACGCAGGTAATTCAATTTCCTTATTGGGTAATTCGTCTTCCTTCTTATTTTTATCTGTAGCCACTGCACCTATAAAAAATTTTCCTGCTGGAATGCCTACCATGCTAAAGGATAATGTTGAACCGGGAATACTTTGTTTGTAAGACTTAGGCGATTTTTCATCTTGACAAACAGCAGGATTTGTCATTTTCATTTGTAAAAATGTAATCATTAAAAATCCTAAAAGCAGCTGAGATCGTTTCATGAACTATTTCCTTGAATATTTAAGTTAAATAAAATATGGTTGAAATAATTAAAAACTACCTTTTTTTATTTGAAATAAGTATCAAATCCTTTTGTTGCATATCTCCTCACTTTTCCCTGATACAAAGTAGTAATTAGTAATTCTGCTTTTTGTGATTGTGCTACTTTTTTAGCTTTTGAAATAGGTAAAATACTGCATGCGGTAGCTAACCAGTCGGCAGTAGCTCCATCTTTTGCAATGACAGTGACATTTCTTAATGACGTAACACCATAACCCGTATTTGGATCAATGATATGAGAATATTTAATCCCCTTATGTTCCATAAACTGATACACATCTCCCGAAGTAGCAACTGAAATATTCTTAATGCGCAATACTGTGGGCAATAATTCTTCGGCTTGTTCTGGAATATTGATTCCAATTTTCCATCCCTTTTCGTTGACGGGTGAGTCGCTTACAACGATATCTCCGCCAGCATCTGCTAAAGCCATGGTAATCCCTCTTTGTCTCAATAATTGAATCACTTTTTGGGCGATATAACCTTTTCCAATTCCACCAAAATCTAATTGCATTCCTTGTTGAGGCAAATAAATACTATGTTGAATGGCGTTCCATTGAATATTTTTAAATTGACAAAGCTTTAATTTTTCTTGCACTTGAAATTGGGTTGGAAAAACTTTCTCATGTCTGGCTTTTCGCCATAAATAGGTGATAGGTCCTAATGCAAAATTAAAGCTGCCTTCACTTTCATCATAGGCATTTTTAGATAATTCAATAAGCTCCCACATGAGGGGAGATGCTTGAGAAGCTCGAACACCTGCCTGTTGATTGATATGAGAAAGCTCGCTTGTAGTATCGTAATTGCTAAAAATATGGTTTAAAGAGTCAATGAGTTTAAAACAAGCATCAGCATGCTTTTGAGCGGTAATGCTGTCTTTTTCCCATAACACAATATTAAAAGGAGACCCCATTTTGGAGGCACTAAAGTGATACTTGTTGGATTGGGAAAATCCACTTGTAGTATTCAAAATAGCAATCAAAAATGCTAGTATACAATAGTAAGATCGAATACAATAAACTAATGGCTGCAAACTTGTTGTTGTTAATTCTTATCCCTAAATTTAAGTAATAAAACTTGCCAAATTATGGAACGACGTAATTTTTTAAAACAAAATATGTTGGCCACAGGTGCCTTGTTGTCTACATCAGCTACTTGGGCGTCCTCCTTTGAAAAAAATACAATTCAAGAAAATACTCCTTTTAAATGTCATTATGCCATTCATGATGGAATGTTCTCGCAATTAGCCGGCCCTGACTTTATAGAACAAATCAAATTCGCGCATAGCATGGGCTTTAGAGCGATAGAAGATAATGGAATGATGGATCGCACACCAGCCATGCAACAAAAAATTGGGGATACTATAGCTGCTTTAGGTATGCGCATGGGCGTTTTTGTAATTAGTTTTGATCATTGGCCTTTGCAAGTATCATTAACAAATGGCAAAAAAGAATGGCGTGATAAATTTGTACAATATTGTAAAGACGCAGTGGAAGTGGCAAAGAGATGCAATGCAAAATGGATGACCGTTGTGCCTGGTAATTATGAACGTAGTTTACCTATCGATATTCAAACAGGCAATGTTATTGAAGCTTTACGACCTGGGGTGGAAATTTTAGAAAAAAATAATTTAGTAATGGTGCTAGAACCTTTGAGTGATACGCCTGAATTATTTTTAAGACATTCAGATCAAACCTATGCTATTTGTAAAGCTATGAATAGTCCTGCTTGCAAAATATTATTTGACATGTATCATATGCAACGTAATGAAGGGAATATCATTCATAACATCAATAAATGTTGGAATGAAATTGGATATTTTCAAATTGGAGATAATCCTGGCCGAAACGAACCTGGTACTGGTGAAATGAATTATAAAAATATTTTTAAACATATTCATGACAAAGGCTATCAAGGTATTTATGGAATGGAACATGGTATTGCAGGTAAAGGAAAAGAAGGAGAACTTGCTTTAATTCAAGCCTATCGAAACGCCGATTCATTTTAACAGCATGAACATTATTTTTTAATTATCTACTATTTATTATAAAAACATCCTCATGAAAAAAATCGTTTTGGTATGTTGCCTCTTTACTATTGGATTTTCGTCTACTGCACAAAAGTTTGACGCTAATTGGAATTCCTTGAATCAACGAAAGATGCCTACTTGGTTTAACCAAGATAAGTTTGGAATTTTTATTCATTGGGGTGTGTATTCTGTACCAGCTTATGCACCCGTAATGCCAAATAGTGGATATAGTTATGCTGAATGGTATTGGTATCGTTTATTTGAAAAGCAAAAAGATTTTATCGCATTTCACAATAAAAATTATGGGAGCAGTTTTGCATATCCGCAATTTGAACCTATGTTCAAAGCAGAAATGTATGATCCCAATCAATGGGCTGATATTTTTAAAAGATCGGGCGCAAAATATGTCGTGTTAACATCAAAACATCATGAAGGTTATGCGTTATGGAACAGTGCAGAAGCAGATAAAACTTGGGGAAGACCATGGAATTCTGTGACCGGTACCCCTAAGCGTGATTTATTAGGTGATTTGACCAATTCGGTTCGCAATGCAGGTTTAAAAATGGGTGTGTATTATTCTTTATATGAATGGTTCAATCCAATGTGGAAATATGATAAGAAAAGATATGTCAGCGAACATATGACCCCTCAGTTTAAAGATTTAGTAACTAAGTACAAACCTTCCATCATATTTTCTGATGGAGAATGGGATTTACCAGACAGTGCTTGGAAGAGTCCTGAATTATTAGCTTGGTTATTTAATGAATCTCCTGTGAAGGATGAAGTGGTTGTTGATGATCGTTGGGGAAATAACACACGTCAACAAAATCATGGGGCAATGTATACTACCTCTGAATATGGGAGTGGCATGGATGCGAGCATCATTTGGGAAGAAAGTCAAGGGATAGGCCACTCTTATGGGTACAACCGTAATGAACAATTAGATGATTATAAAACCAGTCATGATTTAATTTTAATGTTGAGCGATATTGTTTCTCGTGGGGGTAATTTTTTATTAGACATTGGTCCTGATGCTGATGGAAATATTCCAGTTATTTTACAACAACGATTACTTGATATTGGAGATTGGTTAAAAATAAATGGGGAAGCTATTTATGGTACTGTTGCAAAAAAGCAGCCAGCACAATGGAGTGAAGGTTATAAAGTTCCCAAGTCTGATAAAAGTTTTATGGCAGATTATAAAGTTTCCAGATTAGTAGTACCTAAAAAAGACACTTCTTATATTGAATCCTTTTTCACGAAAAAAGGAAATAACACTTATTGTATCATTCCTTCATATCGAAAGTCAATTACTATAAATGATATTCATTTAGCAAAAAATAGTAAAGCAGAAATTTTAGGTTCTAGCGTTCATTGCGCTTGGAAACAAAAAGGCAATCAAGTAACCATCGATCTGTCTAATTTAAAACCAGGTGATATTTCAGGGAGTGGCATATTTGTGATTAAATTGACCGAATAGTTTATTACAAATAAAGATTCAGAATATTACTAAAATTCACATCTTATAAAAAGGATGGGGATGCGAGGCAGTGCATAACTATCATTAATACGCTTATTAGCGACATCATAGGTTTGATTAATTAAATTTTTTCGATCAGTGACGTTTTGAATATCAGCGCCATAACTCCATGTGCTTTTATTTTTATTTTTCTTATAACTAACAGAAAGATCGGTACGCCAATAATCGGGATATTGGGCTTCATAAAATTGAGTATAATCTAAAACCGCGATAGCTTTTTTTATGGATTCACTTAATATAATAGGGGTATATCGATTTCCCCCTCTTAGCATATAGCGAACATTTACCGAAATGGCATTATTCTTTTTTAATTTAAATTCTTTTCCTATTAATATATTCCCAGCGTATTTATTATTATAAATGGTATTGTGCCAAACCATATTTTTGTTTTGATATTTAGAGTCAAATAAAGAAGCAGTTATTAAGTAATAAAAGTTTTTAGAATAAAATTTTTCAATGGTTAATTCAATGCCTTTATTTTTTCCAAATCCCACATTTTGTAAAACACTGGTGGGAATACCTCCACTGGTATTAAGTAAGGAGTAGGTTCCATTGAATGCACTGTCAATAGGCACTTTGCTTAAATCTTGTATATAAGCTTCTACTTTAATTTTAGTTTTCTCATTCACTTTTTGTTCGTAAGATGCCACATAATGTATGGCTGTTCCGGGTTGTATATTTTTATTAGGTTGCGTATAACTTCCATCTGCTGCATACCTTTTAAATAAGTAGACGGATACGGGCTCCAATCTGCTATGTATTCCTAGTCCTGCCGAAAAAACACCACCACTATTATTTTCTAAATGTATTGCCCAACGTGGTTCGGTGGCAGTCGCATTATTTAATACAAATTGATATTGATGTACTCCAAGTGTTGTTTTTATTTTAGAACTTATTTTTCCTAAAATTTGTGCATATTCTTGTATGTACGAAGTGCCACCATCATCGTTTAAAAAATTAAATAAAACGTTTTTACTATTTAAACGGTTGTCTTTTAATTTATAAGAAAGCAAACTACTTACTATACCTCCTTCAAAAGTTAATCTTGGATTCAATTTATAGGTAAATTGAGATGAAAATCTTAAAGAAGGATAAGTATACACAACTTGTTTTGTCACCAATCCATTTAATCCTGCAAAAACATTTTGAGAAGTGTTTTCTTGTGATTGTGTGCTTAATGATAAAATATTTTTCCAGTAAAATTTATCAAATGAAATTTTATGACTCATACCAATCACTGCTAAATTACCTATATCTGTATTTTTTTGAGTCGTTGTAGTTTCATAAGTATCATCATTTCCCATCAATCCCCAAATTGAAAATCGACCACTATTTTTGGTAGGTAATTCAATGGTGAAATTCACATCTTTGAAATTGGGATGATAATTGGTCGTATTTAAATTAATAATGTTAGCATTCAGTAATACGGATAAAGTTGAATACCTCCCTGCAACGCGGTAAGATGCGCCTTCTTTATTAAGAGGTCCTTCTATTCCAAAATCCAAACCTACCAAACTAATTTGTCCTGTAAATTCAGTTTTTTGATTATTTCCTCGTCTAAAATTTAAATCAAAAACACCGGACATGCCATTTCCATAATTCGCAGGGAAAGCACTAGTCATAAAATCGGAGCTTGCTAAGCTATAAGCATTAATCATGGAAACGATACCGCTGGTAGATCCTTGCCCATCCGCAAAGTGATTAGGATTAGGAATTTCAACACCTTCTAAGCGCCATAATAAACCTCTGGGTGAATTACCTCTAATTACAATTTCATTATTATCATCGGATCCTGAATTAGTTACACCTGCAAAAGCCAAAGCCATTCTAGCAGGATCTTGAAAACCTCCTGCATATCGCACTGCTTCTTGTGGTCCAAACTGACGGGTGCTCACCAATGAAAAAGGATTGTTGACTTGATCTTTATTTTTAATACTATTAATAACGACTTCTTTTAAAGTGGTAATACTTTCTTCCATTTCAATTTCTAACACTACTTCTTTTCCGCTATTTAATTCCACGCCAGTCATTTGTGTATTTTGGAAACCAACTTTCAAAAAAATAAGATCATATTTTCCAATAGGTAATTTTTTAAAACTAAAATTACCATTGCTATCAGTGATGCTTGCTAAATTGGATTCTTTGATTATTACAGAGACGTCAGTAAGTGGTTTTTTGGTTTGATGGTCTACTAAAGTTCCACGCAATTGTTGGGTAATAGTTTGCGCATGAGCAAATGGGTATTCACTCAAAAAAAATAACACTACAAATACTATTTTTTTTATCATGATTCCTTTATTCCGTACTTTTTCATTTGACGATGCATGGTTTTAAACCACAATGGAGGAAATAAAGAAAGTAAAATCATTCCTGGATAACCTGTTGGCATTTGTGGGGCATGATCAAAATGTCGGAGTATTTGATATTTTCTAGAAGCTAAATAATGATGATCACTATGTCTGCTTAATTCAAACAACATGAGCCTGCCAATGATGTGATTGCTGTTCCAGCTATGATGTGGTTGTACTCTTTCATAATGGTCCTCGTTACTAGCATTTCGGGTTAAACCGTAATGCTCAATATAATTAACAGTTTCTAATAATAAGCCCCCCATTAATGCCGCTAATAAAAAACAGCTACATACCAATCCACCAAAAAATAGGTAAATACATATTACAAGGAGGAGCTGTACGATTTGAAAAATCAACATTTCATTTTGTACAGAAAACCAGCTTACATTTTTCTTTATTAATTCCTCTTTTGTAATCTTCCAAGCGCTTAGGTAAGTTCCAATTAATGTTTGTGGCCAAAAAGCGTAGACAGATTGTTTATATTTAGCAGTACTTGGATCCTGAGGAGTTGCAACGTGTTTATGGTGCCCCTTATTATGCTCAATAAAAAAATGCATATACAAACTAGTCAGTAAAAGTGTTTTAGCCAAAAATTGCTCCCATTGATTCACTCGATGTCCTAATTCGTGTGCTACATTAATTCCAAAAGTGCCACATAATAAACCCATACCTGCTATGCGACCAGCCATATCCAAAAAGGATAAATTGGGTTGTTTCATAGCATTTAAGAAAACCCATAATGAAAAATATTGAAATAGGACTGCTGCATATAAAATCAAATCATATAGTACATTTTTTTTTGCGATAGATTCTTCTAAAGTTTCCATGTTTCGACTATCCGCTTTAATAAAAAGCTCCACGATGGGAATCACAAAAAATACATATAAAATGGGATACCAGCAAGCCCATCCTGTTTCATGAAAAGCGATATACGCTAAAAAGTATAACACGAAAGGAGTTAGGTATTTAAAGGCTCGTATAGCTTGTATCATAGTATCAAATTAGAAAAAAATATTGGGATACCTGTGATTTAGTATGTAATTTTCTAAAAAATTTACCTCATGAAAAAAGTAACCATCCTTGTTTTGAGTTTACTATCATTTGCAACTTATGCACAGGAACTTCCAAAAAATTTTCCAACATTACTATCTGAGATAGAACCTAAACTTATTGGTTGGAGACAACATTTTCATGAATTTCCAGAATTATCTAATAGAGAATTTAATACTGGTAAATTTATTGCTGATTATTTAAAAAGTATTGGTTTAGAAGTAAAATATCCAATTGCAAAAACGGGCGTAGTAGCAATTTTAAAAGGAGGAAAACCGGGACCTGTCATAGGTTTAAGGGCTGATATTGATGCCTTACCCATTGTGGAACGTGTATCCATTCCTTTTGCATCTAAAGTGAAGAGTGAATATAATGGACAGCAAGTGGGTGTGATGCATGCTTGCGGTCATGATGCACATACTGCTATTTTAATGGCAACTGCCACAACTTTGCAGAAAATGCAAAAAGAAGTCCCAGGTACCATAGTATTTTTGTTTCAACCAGCTGAAGAAGGTTCGCCAAATAATGAAGAAGGAGGTGCTCCATTAATGATCAAAGAAGGCGCTATGGACAATCCCAAATTAGACATGGTTTATGGTTTACATATGGCTGCTTCTATGCCAGCAGGAATGATGGCATACAAGTCAGGTGCGGCACAAGCTTCATCAGATGTTTTTAAAATCGTGGTACACGGAAAAGGCAGTCATGGTGCCATGCCTTGGGGAAGTATCGATCCCATTGTAGTTGCAGCACAAATTGTAGAAGGATTACAACACATAGTAAGTAGATCAGCTGATTTAACAAAAGCCCCTTTAGTAATTTCAGTGGGCTCATTGCATAGTGGGGTGCGAGCAAATATTATTCCTGAATCTGCTGAAATGGTAGGAACCATTCGTTCCTTAGATGCTACAATGCGTAAAGAGGTGCATGAAAAAATGAAACGAACAGCCACATTGATTGCAGAAAGTGCCGGTGCAACTGCAGATGTGGAAATTATCACACAAACTTTAGTGAATTATAATGACCCTGCCTTAGCTAAAAAAACGGTTCCTTCTTTAATTAAAGCTGCAGGTGTTGATCATGTTATAGAATCTAATTGGACCACTGCTGCTGAAGATTTTTCTTTTTATGGCGAAAAAGCACCCACTTTCTTTTTCTCTTTAGGAGGTATGCAAAAAGGCAAAAAAGCAAATGAAGTGGGAGGACACCATACCCCTGATTTTTATTTAGAGGAGTCTGGTTTTATTTTGGGTGTGAAAGCTTTCTGTAATATCGTATTTGATAATGCAAAAAAATAACTGATAATTATTTTGATGCTTCTAAATATAAAGCAGCAATTTTAGAGGCTTCTTCTTTGGGATCTCCTTCGTTGCGATTGGTTAAAATGACCACCATTAATTTTTCATTGGGGTACACTAAAATACTATTTCTAAAACCTATGGAACTACCATCATGGTAAGGATGTGTCATGTTTTTGTAGTCCTCGATATGCCATCCCATTCCATAATTTATTTTATTGCCATTATTCAAACTGGCTTTACTCCAAGCCGCATTTTGCATTTCAGAAGAAAGTAATTTATAATCCCATAATGCTTTGATCCATTTACTCAACTCTATGGTATTGGTATAAATACCTCCATCTCCTAATACAGCACTCGTAAGACTTTGATCTGTTTCATTCCAAGTGCCATTTTCATTGGAATGTCCGTAAGCTCGGTTAAGTACAGTAGACTTTCCTTGTTCAAATGCAACGGAGGTAGTCATTTTTAGTGGCTTGAAAATGTTTTCTTTTAAGAAACTTGCAAAATCCTGACCACTTACTTTTTCTACAATTAAAGCTAAAATGGCATATCCTGTATTACTATATTTATATTGCGTGCCAGGTTGGAAGTATAATGAATTAGTAGTGTACATTAACTGTAAGCAATTCGTATCATGCAAAGGAACTGTTTGTTGAGGCGACATTAAATCCTCATAATCTCTTAATCCTGAAGTATGATTAAGTAAATGTTTTATTTTAATTCCTTTTCCATAAGCAGGGAAAGAACCAAAATATTTGTTCAGCGGATCTTCTAGTTTTAATCTCCCTCTTTGTGCTAATAATAAAATAGACATGGCCGTGAATTGTTTGGTCACCGAAGCCAATCTAAAATTAGTAGTGGGCTCAATCGCTTCTTGCGTTTGAATATTACGAACCCCATATCCTTTTTGAAAAACAATTTTATCGTCCTTAAAAACAAGAACACTTGCGCCAGGTTGATTGCTGCTTGCATATTTTGCGACTATATCGTCTATGCTTTTTTCGCGAGCAAGCATAGCGGGTGATTTGCAAGATGCAAATGCAATCATAATAATTCCATAAATAAATAACCCAAACTTATTTTTCATTGCTCAGCAATTTTTGCAATTGTTTTTGAGTCTCTAAAACTGCTTTTTCAACTTGTTGAGTAGGGGGCATATCGGTATCGTCTAACAAATTAAACAAGCTATTAAATTTACGTGCAATTTCTGGAAATTGATTCATGGATTTTTTACGTCCTTCGTAACAAATCATCGACAAGTCATGTTGTCTTTTTAATTGATTCAGTGGGGTTTTTACCCTAGGATCCATTTTAACCACTAAAGGTTGTACATATACTTTGTCATTTACTTTTAGACGAACTGTATAATTTCCTGGTAACACCCATGGTGCTGTCGCATTTGGTGCGGTGTTTTTTAGAACGGCTGTCATAGGAAATTCGGCAGGTACATTTAGCGGCGTATATTTCATATCCCATAAAAAACGATGCGCACCAGCAGTGCCAGATAAGATTTGTTGTGGACGAATCCAGTACAATGGAATATTAACCGGAGGTATGGTATATAAAGTGTCTTTGTTGCTAAAAGTTCTAATGATGGTTCCTTTATCGTTTAAAATTTCTAAACTAATAGTATTCGCATTGCTATTCACATAATAATCAATCACCGCGCCATCTGGAGGGTTTTCTCCTGCTGGCTCTTCTGGAGGTAATGGGGTATCTGTGTTCATGTTCCATCTAATACGCAATGCAGATTGTGGTTTAAATAAAACAGTTTCTTTGGACGTGTTTGTTTTTAATTGTCTTAAAGGTGTGATATTATCTAAAATCCAAAAACTTCTTCCATGTGTACCTATTACTAAATCATCCTCTTTGATAACTAAATCTCGAATAGAAGTAGCAGGCATATTTAATTTTAATGACTGCCAATTTTCTCCTGCATCTAATGAAAAATAAACCGCATTTTCGGATCCGGCAAATAATAAACCTTTTCGAACTGCATCTTCACGAACCGTATTGATGGGTTCATTAGGTAAACCATTGATAATTTTTTTCCAGGTAGCACCACCATCATTTGTTTTATATATATGCGGTGTCATGTCATCACATCTAATTCTATTCACTGCTACATAAGCCGTATTAGCATCAAAATGACTTGCGTCAATCATGGAAACCTTACTCCATGAAGTTAAAGTAGGTGGGGTAATATTTTTCCAAGTTTTACCTCCATCTTTAGTAATATGAATGAGTCCATCATCTGTTCCTGCCCATAAAATATTAATATCTTGATAAGATGGCGCCAAGCTATACACTACGCCTCTTGGCTTCATATTTTTTACTTCAGCTGTATTAAATATTCCAACACTTTCTGGAATATCATAACTGGTGCGTGTTAAGTCAGGACTAATGACATCCCATGAATCACCACCATTAGTGGTTTTGAAAATAATATTACCAGAAAAATATAAAGTTTTATTATCTACTGGTGAAAATAAAACTGGTGCGGTTCTAATAAATCTTACTTTACCACTACGCACTGGTTCAGGAGAAATATTTTGTACCTGACCTGTAAGTTTATTATACTTGGTCACTTTACCACCATATATGATGTTAGGATCTAAAGGATCTGCAGCTATATATCCATATTCTTCTACTCCTACTGGATGCCACTCTCTAAAAGTGATATTACCATCATTCGAACGAGAAGCAATTCCTACTGATCCACTTTCTTGTTGACCTCCATACACATTATAAGGGAAAGCATTATCTGTGCTTACATGATAAAACTGTGCAGTGGGTTGATTGTACCAGCTTGAATAAGTTTCTCCGCCATTCACTGTAATGGTGCCGCCTTGGTCTAAACCAATGGCCATGATATTGGTGTTATTTGGATTGATCCAAATGCGATGATAGTCATCTCCACCTGGTGCTCCTTTAATGCCTGTCCAATTTTTTCCTCCATCGGTAGATTTCCACACTACTACATTCGCAGAATAAACAATGTCTTCATTTTTGGGGTCTGCTTTTACTTCAGCAAAATCCGAACCGCGTCCCCATAATCTTGCATCAGAAGTTAGCATATACCAAGATTCCCCTCCATCATCACTACGATATATGCCGCCTTTTTTTTCAGCATCCACTGTGGCATACATTCTTTTAGAATTACTGGGTGCAATAGTAAAACCAATTCTTCCTAATCCATCTTCCGTTGTAGTTGGAAATCCTTTGACCATTTTTCTCCAAGTATTTCCGCCATCTGTAGATTTGTATAATCCACTCGCTACACCATTCCATGCACCATTTTCCCAAGGTCCTTGACGTGCTGCCCAAATAGTAGCAAATACAATTTGTGTGTTATTGGGATCTATAGTGACTTGTACCGCTCCTGTATTTTCATCTATGTATAAAACTTGTTCTAATGTTTTGCCACCATCTAAACTGCGATAAACTCCACGTTCTTTGTTAGGTCCATATGGATGACCAAGTGCTGCTACAAATATTCTGTTCTCATTGGTAGGATCTATGCTGATACCTCCAATTTGTTGGGCATCATGTAAACCCATATTGCTCCAAGTAGCACCCGCATCTGTTGATTTATACAATCCATTTCCAATAGATAAATCGGGACGTTGAATGCCTTCCCCACTTCCAACATAAAGCACATTTGGATTGGAAGGTGCCACCGCAACATCTCCTACAGATCCTGTATTTTCTTGATCAAATATGGGCTTCCAAGTATGTCCATAATCATTCGTTTTCCAAACACCACCATTATTGACTCCAATGTAAAATATATTAGGCTGTGAAGGAACTCCTGCTATACCAACAGTTCGACCTGCACGATGGGGTCCAATATTTCTATATTTTAATCCTGCTAAAACACTAGGATCTACTTTTTGTGCACCTACTTCTAAATGGATGGAAAGGAGGGTGATGAAAATTCCGAACACCCAAAATCTCTTACTAATTTCTTTTAAAAAACTTTGCATAGTACTTTATTTATGATAATTAAATATACAAAATTTATGACACCTAATTTTGATTGTGATGAGCTGCTTGGCATGTTGCACTATTTTTATTAAATTCATTTATTAGAAACTTATTATTCATATTATGAAAAAATTACTTCTTTCTGTAAGCGTCTTTTTAATCAGCGGGTACGTTGGTATTTTGTTAGCACAAAAACCATTGAATCAACCTTTTGCACAAATGCCTTTTCGATTTTTAGGACCGGATGGAAATAGAACCATCGCTGTCGTGGGAGAGCCTGGCAATCCAATGGTATCCTATGTGGGTGCTGCATCAGGAGGTATTTTTAAAACCATCGATGGGGGTGTGAATTGGCGTCCCATTTTTGACGATATGGATAATGCATCAATTGGTTCTTTGGCAATTGCAGCTTCTGATCCAAAACAAGTTTGGGCAGGAACCGGAGAAACTTTTGTGATTCGTCCGGCGCATGCGAATGGAAATGGAATTTATAAATCCATGGACGCAGGACGTACTTGGAAAAACATGGGATTAAAAGAAACGGTATTAATAAGTAAGGTAGTAGTGGATCCCACCGATCCTAATATTGTTTATGTAGCAGCTATGGGACATATGCATGGACCACAAAAAGAAAGAGGTATTTATAAAACTACCGATGGTGGACAAACTTGGAATCAAATTTTATTTGTAGATGAAAACACTGGTTGCAGTGATTTGTCGATAAATTTAAAAGACCCTAAAAATTTAGTTGCAGCTTTTTGGCAAGTAGATATTAAAACATGGAATCTAAATAGTGGAGGTCCAGGAAGTGGATTTTACAAAACCAATGATGGAGGAAAAACATGGCAACATATGACGAATGGTTTGCCAGGTGGTGTGCAACATCCTATTGGTAAAACCTCCATTGATATGGCACAAAGTAATCCCAATACGATGTATGCTTTGGTAGAAGATAAATCACCAGGCTTATATAAATCTACCGACGGAGGGGAACATTGGAAATTGATGCATGAAAATCATTCTTTAGCACAACGTGCTCCCTATTATACTAGAGTGCGCGTTTCTACACAAGATGAAAATAAATTATATACCATTTGTGTTACCATCATGGAATCTCGCGATGGTGGTAAAACCTTTAATGGCAATGGTTCTTATGCTCCAGGAGGGGACAATCATGATGTATGGTTTGATCCTAAAGATGCCAATAGAATTATGGTGGCTCATGATATTGGAATGAATATGAGTTTTAATGGTGGTAAATCATGGAGTAATTTAAGTTTGCCAATTGCACAAATGTATCATGTTGCAGTTGATAACATGGTTCCCTATCATATTATGGGTAATAGACAAGATGGATACTCTTATCGTACTGCTGCAATTAGTATGCAAGGATCTATTCCATTAGGATTGTGGGAAGGAGTAGGAGGTTGCGAAAGTGGCTTTGCGCAACCAGACCCATTTGATCCAAACATTATTTATTCTGGTTGTTATGATGGAGGGTTAGACGTGACAGATGTAAGAACAGGGTATGCACATGATATTAGAGCTTGGCCAGAAGCTGGATATGGTTGGGCTCCAGCAGATATGAAATACAGATGGCATTGGAATTTTCCTATGGCAGTTTCTAAACATCAAAAAGGGGTGGTATATGTAGGAAGTCAATATGTACACAAAACCAATAATCGTGGGATGTCATGGAATGTGATTAGCCCAGACTTAACGACCAACGATAAATCGCATCAACAAAACTCGGGGGGAATGAATTCAGACAACCTGATGACTTTTGATGGCTGTACTTTATATGTGATTGCAGAATCTCCATTACAATCCGGGGTATTGTGGACGGGAACCAACGATGGTCAAATTAATGTTACCACCAACGATGGAAAAACTTGGACCAATGTCACTGCTAATTTAAAAAACGTAGCACCTTGGGGAACGATTCGCAGCATTGATCCATCTAATTTTGAAGTGGGCACTGCTTATATAAGTATCACTTATCAACAGTTAGGAGATTTTAAACCATATATTTTTAAAACTTCTGATTTTGGTAAAACTTGGAAATCAATAGGAGAAGGCATTCCAGCTTCTAATAGTTCTTTTGTACACAGCATTAAGGAAGATCCTGTTCAAAAAGGATTATTATTTGCTGGCACAGACAATGGGTTATATATAAGTCCTAATGACGGAGCTACATGGGTGCCCTTGAAAAATAATTTACCTCCTGCACCTGTCTATTATTTAGCAATTCAAAAAAACTTTCGTGATTTAGTCATTGCAACTTATGGAAGAGGTTTCTATATATTAGATGATATCACACCTATAAGAGCATGGAGTAAAGAATTAGGAAAAAATAAAATTGAATTATTAGCACCACGTAATGCATATCGTTTTAACAATAAAACAGGAATACATGCTGAACGATCTTTGGTTACTGGGAATAATCCTCCTTATGGAGCAAGTATTAATTATTACATACCCGATACTACAACACATCAGTTAGCAATTTTTATATTAAATCAAAAAGGAGATACGGTGAAACGCATGACTGGATCTAAACAAAAAGGATACAATCGTGTATGGTGGGATTTAGCTCATGATGATATTGTGTTACCTCCATTAAAAACCATTCCTGATAATAAAGATTTTGTAAAATTAGATAAAGAAGGAAATCGTAAAATGTTCATTTATGATTTAGATATTGGCCCTGGCTTAGAAGCAATAAGAGTGCCACCAGGTCAATATAGTGTTGTTCTAAAAGCTGACAATACAATTCAAAAAACAAGTTTAAATGTACTAAAGGATCCTAATATCAATTCTAGTGATCTGGATATAAAAGCGCAATATGCTTTTGGGTTAGATTTAAATTCACAAATTAATTTGTGCTTGTCTTTGATTGAAAAGTTAGAAACAAAACGCGCACAATTATTAAAAGAAAATACCTCAGTTGCAATTGCCCAAGAAAAAGAACTGTACCTTATTGAAAAACAACTTTTTGATATTCATTTAACAGGATCACGTATGGATATTTTTCGTAATCCTGCCAAAATATTGGAACGTATGTTAACCATTCGAAAAGAAAGTCAAACTTATGGTGCAGACTTTCCTCCAACTACCCAACAAAAAGCGGTATTTGCAGCATTAAAACAACAACTTCAAAAAGTGTCAGAAGAAGTAAAAAAACTTCAGTTATAATCAATATCTTTAAAATCATTTAATATCAATCATTATGTCACATAACCGTAGAAAATTTTTAAGCTTGACCGCACTCTCTGCAGGGGCGCTTACTTTTAGTAATTCTTTATTTGCTAAAAATGGTCCACATGGGGAATATGACTTACCAAAATCCATTAGTGATTTACAACCTATGAAAGACGGCATTGTTCCTATTTCGGTAGAAGAAAGAAAGCAAAGAATTCAAAAAGCACAATCCTTAATGGAGCGTGAAAAAATAGATGCGATATTTTTAGAAGGCACCACTTCTTGTTATTATTACACTGGAATGAGATGGGGTCAAAGCGAACGTACTTTTGGTGTTGTGATTCCAAGTAAAGGTGCTATTGCATATGTGTGCCCAAAGTTTGAGGAGGATAGAGCACGTGAATTATTATTACCTGTATTTGGTGATGAAGTTCGTTGCTGGGAGGAACACGAAAGTCCTTATGCTGTCATATTAGGAATTGTAAAAGACAGAGGAGTACGTTATCATAAAATTGGAATGGAAGAAAGAGTTCGATTTTTTATTGCAGATGGAGTGAAAAAATTAGCAACAGGATTTGAAGTTGTAGATGCAACTCCTATTACTGCTGGATGTAGAATGATTAAAACACCAGCAGAGCTTGCGTTAATGCAAAAAGCAAGTGATGTAACTATTGAAGCTTACAAAGCTGCTTTTCCTACAATACGTGATGGTATGTCACAAACAGAATTTAGCAATAATATTTCAGCAGCTTTTAGAAAACTTGGATATAGCGGCGGCGCATCTGTACAAATTGGCAAATATTCTGCTTTGCCTCATGGAAGTATCACTCCTCAAACCATACATGAGGGTGATGTAGTGATGGTGGATGGTGGAACAAGTTGTGAAGGCTATGCCTCTGACATTACCAGGACTTTTGTAGTTGGTAAAGCAACACAGCGTCAAACAGATGTTTGGAACTTAGAGAAAAAAGCTCAAGACGCTGCTTTTAATGCAATTAAAATTGGTGCCCCTTGTGAGCAAGTAGACGCAGCGGCACGTGCAGTTATTGAAAATGGAGGGTTTAGTAAAAATTATAAATTACCAGGGTTGCCACATCGTACAGGACATGGTATTGGTTTAGAAGGTCACGAATGGACTAATTTTGTAAAAGGAAATAAAACGCCAATTGCAGTAGGTATGTGTTTTAGTGATGAACCTACTATTTCCATACCAGGCGAATTTGGTATTCGATTAGAAGATTGCTTATATATTGGAGAAGATGGACCACACTTCTTTAGTAAACAGAGTATTTCTATAGATCAACCATTTGGATAAACTCAGTTTATTCTTTGTAAACTTACCATAGCTGAAGGTGTAGCAGGTCTCGATGGAAGTAACATAGCTGCAGATCCTGTGATACAAGAAT
>JAFMJX010000110.1 GCA_017853235.1 Chitinophagaceae bacterium
TGGGTTTTCATTTTCGGTTGGATCCTTTAAATAGGAAGCAGGTGTAGTCGCTTCTTTCACATATTTTTCAGACACAATTTGTTTTCCCTTCCAATTTCCATTATGTAAAATTAATTCACCAAAACGAGCATAGTCTCTTGCAACTCCATTAAAACAACAAAAAGCCTTTTCATGTTTTTTAGCTCCATCTAATAACCAAAGAGCATCTTCTTCGGCACCCATTGGTTTTAAAAACCTTTCGGATACTAAAGTAGAAATATTTTGACCAAACACTTTTTCAACAATCAATCCCAACACTTGTGTATCACCACTTCTGTATTCCCAATGCTGTCCTGCTGGTTCTTTGAATTTCATTTTATTAACCATGTACTCTTCATCATCTCCATAATAGCCATAAGCGTTCAAGCTAAAATAACCTTTATCTGATTCTTTATAATTGGTGCCCGAACTCATGGTTAATAAATCCTTGATACGCACTTTATCCAAACCCGCTTCCTTAAAATGTGGCACATAATTTCCTACCGGCTCCTCTAAAGATTTAATTTTCCCTTCATCCAAAGCAACCCCAATCAATAATGAAATCATACTTTTTGCTGCAGAAAAAGAACCACTTAAAGTTTTTGGAGTATACCCATCCCAATATCTTTCATACAATAGTTTACCATCTTGAAATACTAAAAAAGCATGTGTATCATTAGAATCAATAATTTTTAATAAGGAATCCGGAATCACTCCTTTATTAAAATTAGAATCCAATGGCCAGTATTGAGGAGTGCCCCCTGCAGCAACTAATCTGGTGGGATGCGTTTTATAATCATGAATGGTATGTTTTCCCCAAATCGCAAAATTGCGCAAATGTGCCAAAGGTGGCGTATAGGATAAACCCACCACTAATAATACCAAAAGGAATACATAAAGGAGTAATTTTTTAAGCATACAAAGCAAAAGTTTAATTTAAATTGCACCCGATACAACCATTCCTAGGTTAGAATGTTATCATATCAAGTAATTTTGATCCCATAAATTTAAACATTAAAATAATACAAATGCTATCTGAATCCTTCCAAGAAATAATTGATCGAAGACGTTCCAATCGAAAATTTGATCCCCAGGTAGAAGTACCTAATGAAGTGATTCAAAAAAGTTTAGAAAGAGCAATCCTATCCCCCAATAGCAGTAATATGCAATTATGGGAATTTTATTGGATCCAATCGGAACATGAAAAAGCGAAATATGAAGCGTTATGTTTAGGCCAATCTGCGGCCAAAACTGCTAAACAAATAGTGGTTTTTGTGACACGTAAAGACAAATGGGCCAGTCGAGCTAAATGGAATTATGATCGATTAAAAGAAGGTATACAAGGAACCCCTAATAAATTACAAAAAAGAGGATTAGACTATTATGGAAAATTAATGCCATTAGCATATCGCAGTGATGTGTTTGGATTTTTTGCATTTGTGCGTAGAACCATCAGTTTTGTGATGGGATTCAATAAACCTTTTTTTAGAATGGGAGGCAAAGCTGATCAAAGAGTCACAGTACATAAATCCTGTGCATTAGCTGCACAAACTTTTATGCTTTCCATAGCAGCTGAAGGTTTTGAATCCTGCCCCATGGAAGGCTTTGATGAAAAACGTGTAAAAAAGGCATTACAACTTCCTTCTGGTGCCGAAATCAATATGATTATAGCAGTGGGAAAAGCAACACAGGAAGGGGTTTGGGGACCCCGATTTAGAGTACCTTATGAGGAAGTCGTGTTTGTAAAATAAATATTTTACTCCTTATATATGGGTAATTTACTAACGTAGTTATTGGGAAGATGTTTTTTCAGTTGTTTAATAAATAAATGGAAGTCCACTGTAATGGTATGTCTAGGTGTTTTTATTTGTTTCAAATGAGGGTGTGTGACTTCTCTTTGACATAAGGCTGCAATATTTTTTGGTCTTTTCCAAAGTCCCTTAATCGCCCTAGCCATAATTTTACTTTGCAATTCAGCTCCTGGCCAAATACAACCAAGCGGCTGAAACATTCCAACGAAAAATAGATTCTCGTATTTTTCATGTAACATTTTTAAATAAAGAGGCACCTCCCCTTCACTATAATTCAAAAAATCTTTTCGAAAAAAAGGATGCTCTAATATATATCCAGTACAAGCAATGATGGTATCAAATTCCTCCACTGTGCCATCCTTGAAATGTACATGCTTGTTATCAAAGTGATCAATATCAACTTTTGGAAATACTTTACCATGTCTTACTTTATATAAAAGTTCCTCGTTAATGGTTGGATGTGTTCCTGTGATGGCATGTGCTGGTTCTTGAAGTCCATATTGTTTATTTGATCCAGAAAAAATTTTGACAGATAATTCTGAAAGAAAAAACTTCAATTTAGTAGGTAAAAAAGCCAACTTGGATGCGACTACATCACTAGGTTTCCCAAACAAAAATTTGGGTACAATTCGGTAACCTCTTCTCCAGCTAATACTCGTTTTTTTACTTACGCGACTTGTTTCTACAGCCACATCACAGGCTGAATTTCCACCACCTATGACAAGTATGCGTTGGTCTTTAAAAGGCGCCGCCTTCTTGAATTCATGTGAATGTATGAATGTGCCTGTGAAATTACCTGGATAGTGAGGCATTCTTGGTTGCCAATGGTGACCATTACAAACTACTAAGTGTGTAAAGTATTCTGTTTTTTCAATACCGTTTTTTTCAGTTTTTACTACCCAGTTTTTAGCTTCGTCTAATGCACAAGATTTTACCAATGTTTGAAATTGGATATGTGCGTATAAATTAAAATGTGTGGCGTAAGCCTGAAAATAGCGTCTTAATTGATCATGCGAAGGATAATCTGGCATCCCTTTTTCGAAATCATCAAAGGTAAAATCTTCATATTGCGAAAGAGTTTTAGAACTAATTATGTGCGTAGTCTCAAATACACTCGAGTGTCCGAGTTGTTCATTGTAAACCCAGTTCCCTCCAACTTGTGTATTTAATTCATAACATACTGCATCAATACCTTGATCCATCAAATTTTTCAAAGCCGTGATACCAGAGGGACCAGCACCAATTACGCAAACTTTAGTCATATCAATTCCATTTTATCAAATATAAAAAATAAAAAATCTTTGTTTTGTGTTCCATGAAAAAAAAGGCCCGGATTTAACCGGGCCAATTGCCTAAATTTTTGGGAATGAAACCTTGTGGAGTCGAGGGGAGTCGAACCCCTGTCCAAACAATGTTACCATTGGTCTTCTACATGCTTATTGTTTTATTTTTTGTCGGCAAATAACAGGAAAAACACAAACCAATTATCTACTTAGCTGAATGGTACTTAAATAAAAGGCACAGCCTACTTTTATCGCATCCCGTTTTGTTTTGATTGGGCTGAGGAGCGGGTAACAGGCCTACCTTCTCACTCGACCATAATGGGTGTTAATTCACTGAATTAAGCAGCCATGGCGTAATTTGCTTCGCCTTTTGATTGTTTGACATTCAGATTAAAGTGCTAATTATCCAACGCACTGCATGCTTCCCCCAACCGCTACGATTGCTGTCAAAACCATACGACCCCAGTGTGGAGAACCTACAAAATTAACTTTTATTTAAACAACCTCCAAAAGTCAAGTCCTAATGCATAAAACATCAAACCAAACATAAGTAGCATACCCACTATTTGTGCATATTCCATAAACTTATCACTTGGCTTGCGACCTGTTATCATTTCAATGATGATGAATAAAGCATGTCCCCCATCTAAAGCTGGTATAGGAAGTACATTCATGAATGCAAGTATGATAGAAAAAATGGCTGTTAAAGTCCAAAACTTTTCCCAATCCCATTTGGAGGGGAATGTATTTCCAATACTTATTAAACTACCTAAAGAATCATTTGCTTTTACTTTACCTGTAAAAATTTGTTTGATGCCAGCAATATAATTATCTAAAGTGGTAAAGCAACGTTTGGTTCCAATCACTATAGATTCAAAAAAAGAATATTCTTTATGTATGGTTTGAAATAACTGAATAGGTAACTTAATAAAAATTCCTAATTGACCAGAACCGTTGACCAATGATTTTATTTGAAGCGTATCATCTCCTCTCTTTAAAGTTATCAAAGCCAAAGAGTCTGCTAATTTTTCTTTGACTTGAATAAAATCATAATGATACTTTACAGATTGGCCATTCATAGTTAGTAAAGTATCATTAGGATAAAATTGTCCATTATTTGTAACAGAGGATTTGCTCACAGAATCTACTATCACAGGAATACGCATTATCACAAATGGAATTGTTTTTTTAATTTTTGCAATAGAAGACGCTAAACCTGCAGGAATATTTAAATCAATAATACTGTCCCCTCTTTGCACTTGCATGGTTTTTGGATTGCTTAAAATTAACTTCCCTTCTAACGCATCAAAATTTTCAAGTGCTTGATGATCCAAGGAAAGTATGATATCTCCTTCTTGAATCCCCATACTTTTTGCATTGTCACTTGGATGCACTCCATATATTACATTTTTGGAAGGCAAAGTGTCATCGCCCCAATACCATGCAATCCCAATAAAAATAATTATGGCCAACACTACATTTACAATCACCCCACCTAACATTACAATTAGCCTTTGATAGGCAGGTTTGGATCTTAATTCCCAGGGCTCTGGAGGCAATTTCATTTGATCCTTATCCATACTCTCATCAATCATTCCTGAAATTTTCACATATCCTCCAAATGGGATCCATCCAATTCCATATTCGGTTTCTCCAATTTGTTTTTTCCAAAGACTAAACCCTGGATTAAAAAACAAATAAAATTTTTCTACCCTTGTTTTAAATAATCGAGCAGGAATAAAATGCCCCAACTCATGTAAAACAACTAATATAGAAAAAGACAAAATGAATTGACCAGTTTTTACTCCAACTGCTGCAAGATCTATAGCTAACATGTGCATATTTTATAATTGTATTAAAGAAGCTGCAAAATTACGTGCTTCCCCATCTGTTTCAAAATAATCATCCAAACTTGGATGTGAGATATATTCTATTTTATTTAAGGTTCTTTCAATTAATTCGGTCATATCTAAAAAACCAATTCTGTTTTTCAAAAAGGCATACACTGCAATTTCATTGGCTGCATTTAAAACGCAAGGTGCATTCCCTCCTTTGATCATGGCGTCTGTGGCTAATTGTAAATTTCGGAATGTACGTAAATCGGGTTGATCAAAACTGAGTTGATTGGGTTTATCAAACAAATATCTTGGAAATTTATTTTGTAAACGAGAAGGAAATGCCATGGCATATTGTATGGGCAATTTCATATCTGGCAATCCCATTTGAGCTTTAATACTTCCATCCTCAAATTGAACCATACTATGAATAATACTTTGTGGATGAATGACTACTTGAATTTGCGCAGGCGTTAATCCAAACAACCACTTTGCTTCAATCATCTCTAAGCCTTTATTCATAAGGGTTGCAGAGTCTATCGAAATTTTAGCACCCATGCTCCAATTAGGATGTTGAAGTGCATGATCTCTTTTAACGTTTACTAAAAAATTTGGTTTTTTTCCTAAAAAAGGACCCCCACTTGCAGTTAAAATTATTTTTTCAATTGGATTTAAATGCTCACCAACCAAACATTGAAAAATGGCAGAGTGTTCACTATCTACAGGAATGATATCAGCATTATTTTCTTTGGCTTCACGCATCACAATATCTCCTGCAACCACCAAAGTTTCTTTATTTGCAAGTCCTATGGTTTTCCCATTTTTAACGGCAGTTAAAGTTGGTTTTAATCCTGCAAAACCTACAATTCCAGCCATCATAAAATCATAGCATTCCATCCCAGCTACTTGCTCTAAAGCTGCTTCACCAGCAAAAATTTTGATGGGTTTATTTTCTAAA
>JAFMJX010000006.1 GCA_017853235.1 Chitinophagaceae bacterium
ATTCAATCTTACGTAACAACCGAAAAATTATTATTACCAATTCCACAGCGTGAGATTGATAATAATACTAAAATAAAAATTCCTCAAAATCCTGGATATTAATTTTAAGTTTAAGTTTGTTGATATGTGATTCTACCTTACAACTGTAGGGTAGAATCATTTTTAATTCATGAATTTTTAATGAGCTTGTTCAATAAACTTTTATTATTATTTTTTGTCAAAACAATGGAATCTATTTTGTATAAAAAGTACCAAATTCAAAAAAAATAATTGAATGCTAATATGAAAAAAATAATCTATTTATTCTTTTTTATATTAATTCATACACAAGTATCTTTTAGCCAAACCGGATATTTCAAACAAACAAGTGCTTTATTATCAAAGGCTATTTTAAAAAATGCCAATGAGGCCCTTTTATTAAAGCCTATTACGGTAACCCAACAACACAGTGAGAGATCTGCTGGCGGGGTTCATGACTTTTTTTCGGAGGGGGATTATTGGTGGCCTGATTCATTGAATCCTTCTGGTCCTTATATACAAAAAGATGGTCTCTCCAATCCTAACAATTTTACAGCCCATCGCTTAGCAATGATTCGTTTTAGTAAACTCGCAGGGGTTTGTACTTCTGCTTTTTTATTAACTAAGGATACTAAATATGCCAAACAAGTGGTGCATCACTTGAAGGCTTGGTTCATTGATACCGCTACTCTTATGAATCCCTCTTTATTATATGCGCAAGCCATTAAAGGAAGATTTACAGGAAGAGGAGTTGGTATTATTGATATGATTCAAATGATGGAAGTGGCGCAAAGTGTTCGTGTTTTAGAAAAATACCATCAAATTGCACCCAATGATTTACTTATCATCAAAAAATGGTTCTCTAATTATTTGACATGGGTAACCACCCATCCTTATGGCATTGATGAAAGAGAAGCCAAAAACAATCATGGCACTTGCTGGACGATGCAAGTAGCAGTTTTTGCAAAACTAGTAAATGATGCTACTTTAATAGACTATTGTAAAAATAGATTTAAGACCGTGTTACTTCCCAATCAATTAGATAAAAATGGAAGTTTTCCTTTAGAATTAAAACGTACCAAACCTTTTGGGTATTCCATATTTAACTTAGATGCAATGGTGACCTTAGCTCATGTATTATCCGATGAGCGCGATCATTTATTTGCAAATGAAACTCCTAATCATATCACATTACAAAATGCGATTCAATTTTTATATCCCTATGTCAACGATAAAAATACTTGGCCTTATCATAAGGATGTGATGTATTGGAATGAGTGGCCGGTGGCACAACCTTTTTTATTGTTTGGGGCTATTGCATATCAGCAACAAAACTGGTATACACTTTGGAAGAAACTTGATCATTTTCCAACGAATGAGGAAGTCATTAGAAATTTACCAATTAGAAACCCATTAATTTGGCTAGAAAACCAATGATTTTATATTTAAAATTGATGGATCTATCCATAAAAAATTATTATAACATACCACTTAACACTAAAATCATCCTTACTACATAAATCATTTAAAATTTAAGAACAACCTAAATATGAAAAAAAATATATTGTTTTCCTCTTTACTAATACTCGCATTGAGTATTCAGAGTATGGCACAAAAAAACAGCAAACCCAATATTTTATTTATTGCTGTAGATGACTTGAAGCCTGAACTAGGTGCCTATGGGAATAAAATGGTTAAAACGCCTAACATTGACAGATTGGCTAAAATGTCAACTGTTTTTTTAAGCAACTATTGTCAACAAGCAGTTTGTGGACCTACTCGTGCTAGTTTAATGACTGGTATGCGTCCTGATTACACAAAAATTTGGGATTTAAAAACTCAAATGCGTGACATGAATCCCGATATTCAAACACTTCCTCAATACTTAATTACACAAGGGTACAATGCTGTTGGTACTGGAAAAATTTACCATCCTAGTAGTGCTATTGGTAAAATTGATCCAGTAAGTTGGAACCTTCCTTATTTAGAGCCTCAGGAATCGGATTATGCCAATCATTTAGGAAAGCCTGCGAACAGTCAATATCAAAAGCCGGAGAACAAACAATTATTTGTCAATAAAAAACAAAGAGTGCAAAGAGACAATGATGATGAAGAGCCTACCACTATCAAAGGTCCTTCAACGGAGTGTATTGATGTGCCCGATGACGCTTATGATGATGGAGTAATTGCATTGTTAGCTAAAAAGCAAATGATTCAATTTTCAAAAGAAGCAAAACCCTATTTTATGGCAGTGGGTTTCCATAAACCTCATTTGCCTTTTGTAGCCCCTAAAAAATATTGGGATTTGTATAATAGAGCCGACATGCCGTTGGCCACTTTTACAGAGCATGCTAAAGATGCTCCGGAAATTGCCTACCATAAATCTGGGGAATTAAGAAACTACATTGATATACCTGAATTTGCGACTTATAATCAACCAGGATTTCACATTTATTTAAAAGAAGAAAAACAAAAAGAATTAATTCATGGATACTATGCAGCAGTTTCTTATATGGATGCGCAAGTAGGTATTTTATTAAATACTTTAGATTCCTTAGGCACTTTAAAAAATACGATTGTGGTATTGTGGGGAGATCATGGTTGGCATTTAGGGGACCATGATTTATGGGAAAAGCATACTAATTTGGAAAACGCGACGCGTGCTCCATTAATTATTGCTGCTCCTGGTATGAAGCCTGGAAATTCAAAATCTTTAACTGAGCATCTTGATATTTTCCCTACCATATGCGATTTAGCTGGTGTAGGAATACCAAAGCAATTGCAGGGTAAAAGTTTGAAACCTATTATGCAAAACAACACAAGCTCGGTGAAGGAATTTTCGGTGAGTCAATACCCAAGAAAATTAAGTAAGGAAGAAATGCAAAAAGCAGGGTATGATTCCAACAAAATGATGGGCTACAGTTTAAGAACTAATCAATATCGTTTGACAATTTGGATGAATGACTTTACAACTAGTCAACCATTTGATGCTAAAAAAGTATTTGCTTCCGAAATGTATGATTATAAGGCAGATCCTTTAGAAAAAGTAAATATTTATAAAACAGATAAATATAAAGATGTAGCTAAAGATATGTATGATAGAATGATTGCTTTTTTCAAATCACAAGAAAAAAAATAAATTAATGAATCAATCAATAAATCATTCATTCACTCACAACCTGATTTGTTCAACCAACTCATTGTTTATTTATATAACCCAATATCTCATAAACGCCATCACTTTTAAATACTTTTCATGAAAAAGATAATTATATTTTGTTTACTTATTGTTGTAATACAAAGCCATACTATGGCGCAAACAAAATCAAAACCTAATATATTATTTATAGCAGTGGATGATTTAAAACCCATATTAGGGGCCTATGGCAACACTTTTATTAAAACGCCCAACATTGACCGATTGGCTAAAATGGGGACTACCTTTTTAAACAATTATTGTCAACAAGCAGTGTGTGGACCTACGCGTGCTAGTTTATTAACCGGAATGCGTCCCGATATGACTAAAATTTGGGATCTCAAAACCCAAATTCGTGATGTGAGTCCTGATATTGTAACAATGCCTCAATACTTAATTACACAAGGGTATTCTACGCAAGGAATTGGAAAGGTATTTGATGTTAGAAACGTGGATGAAAATATTGACAAGGCTTCTTGGAGCGTTCCTTATTACAAAACAGATAAAAAGTATTATGTCCCTGAACTTGGTGAACCCGCCGAAGGAAGATACCAACAAAAGGATACTAAGTTAGCAGCTGAAAAAGTGATTAAAGAAGCCTTAGCAAAAGGGATGACTAAAGCTGAAGCCAATAATGAAGCCACTGCAAAAGTTCGACCAGCTACGGAATGTATTGATGTTCCTGATAATGCTTATAATGATGGCGCAAATATTTTACAAGCAAAAGATATTCTTGCACAATTAAGTCAAAAAAAAGAACCCTTCTTTTTTGCTGTAGGTATTGCTAAACCACACTTACCTTTTGTAGCGCCAAAAAAATATTGGGATTTATATCAACGAGAAGATATTGTTTTAGAACCATTTCAAGATAAAATTAAAAATCCAATTGATGTTGCTTATCATAATGCAGGAGAGTTAAGAGCTTATACCGATATCCCCGCAGTTATTGCATCTACTCCTCAAAAAGATTTTGGATTAACCTTATCTACCGAAAAACAAAAAGAATTATTACATGGCTATTATGCTGCTATTTCTTATACAGATGCATTAGTGGGTAAATTATTAAACACTTTGGATTCATTAGGGCTCACTAAAAACACCATCATCGTATTATGGGGAGATCATGGTTGGCATTTAGGAGATCATAATTTATGGTGTAAGCATAGCAATTTTGAACAAGCTACCCATGCTCCATTAATTATTAGTGCACCAGGATATGTATCTAACAAAACAAAATCCTTTTCCGAACATTTGGATATTTTTCCCACTTTATGTGATTTAGCAGGAATTCCCATTCCCAACCAATTACAAGGAAAAAGCTTGAAGCCCATCATGAAAAATGCAATGGCTTCGGTGAAAGAATATGCGATAAGCCAGTATCCTAGAAGCGGGGTAGATGAAGAAAATGATCGCTTAGGGTATGGTCCAGCGAATGTCATGGGGTATTCCATTCGCAACAGTCAATACAGATATACTATTTGGATGAAGAATGGTTTTAGAACAACACAACCTTACAAAAAAGAATCGGAAATTGGTGATGAATTATACGACTATAAGGCGGATCCTCTAGAAAAAGTAAATGTGGCGAAGGATAAAAAATATGACATTGTTGCCAAAAAATTAAAAGCACAAATGTTGGCTTATTTTGCATCACAAGTCAACAAAAAATAAAATATGATCAATCGCTTTAAATATAGTCCATTTGTTTTTTGTAAAAAGTACGTCACTTTATTTATAGCAACTTCATTTGCCTCTTGCATGGTGATGAATATAAATGCGCAATCCTCCAATGGTAAAACGCAATCTTCCACCTCAAAAAATAAAAAACCAAATATCATTGTCATATTAACCGATGATATGGGCTTCTCAGATATTGGATGCTATGGCTCCGAAATTAACACTCCTAATATTGACTTGTTAGCCAAAAACGGAATTCGATATAGTCATTTTTATAATACTGCAAGATGTAGTCCTTCTCGTGCTTCCTTATTAACAGGACTTTATCCGCATCAAGCAGGAATGGGACATTTATCTACCGAAAATTATACCGAAGATGGATATGTAGATGATTTAAGTAAAAATGCAGTGACCATGGCCGAAGTATTTAAATCATCTGGATACGCGACCTATATGACAGGCAAATGGCATATTGCAAAAGATATTGTCAATCAAAATGACAAAAGTAATTGGCCTGTGCAAAGAGGTTTTCAAAGATATTTTGGAACCTTAAATGGATCAGGAAGTTTTTATGATCCAGGTACTTTAGTAAGTAACAATACTTATATCACTCCTGGTGTAAATTTTTATTATACCAATGCCATTACGGATACTACTATTAAATTTATTCAGGAACATAAAAGTACCAACCCTTTCTTTTTTTATATAGCATATACTGCAGCACATTGGCCATTACATGCACCTGAGAAGGAAGTTCAAAAATACAAAGGGGTATATGATCAAGGTTGGGATGCGATTAGGGAAGCAAGATTTAATAAATTACAAAAATTAGGCATCATAAGTAAAGAAGCTGTCTTGACCGATCGTGGCGTAAGTATTCCTGCATGGGAGAATACTCCAATGAAAGAATGGCAGGTAAGAAAAATGGAAGTGTATGCTGCGATGATTGATGTCATGGATCAAGGTATTGGAAAAATAATCACCACCTTAGAAAAAAAAGGAATTCTTGACAATACCGTTATTTTTTATATGCATGATAATGGTGGATGTGCTGAACCTTTGGATTCGGACCAACCTGAAATTCCAGTGACACTCGAACAACAAAAAATTCATCCTTATGCTAAAGACTCTGTATTTGTGGGGAAGAAACCTACTTATACAAGGGACGGTCAATTTATTAGAAGTGGCATGGGTGTCATGCCTGGTCCTGCAAATACTTGGGTGACTTATGGCATTGAATGGGCTAATGTGAGTAATACGCCATTTAAAATGTATAAACATTGGACACACGAAGGGGGAATTGCCTCTCCTTTAATTGTATATTGGCCTAAAGGAATTACCCAAAAAGGGGTTATTCGTCACCAAGACGCACACTTAATTGATATTATGGCTACCTGTGTGGATATTGCTGGCATTCCATATCCCAGCGCTTATAATGGGCACTCCATTCAACCTATGGAGGGAAAAAGTTTAGTAGGGACATTTAAAAATGTACCCATACAACGTGATTTTATTTTTTGGGAACATGAGGGCAATAGAGCAATCAAAGCAGGTCCCTGGAAATTGGTTTCCAAAACTGAAAAAAACAAAGTGTTCACAGATAAGGATCAAGATGCTTGGGAATTATATAATATGGAAAAAGATCCAAGTGAAACCAAAGACCTTGCTAAACAATTTCCATTAAAAGTAAAAGAATTAGCGACATTGTGGGAGCAAGAAGCCATTCGCACCAAAGCCTTACCTTGGCCTTGGGACAAAAAAACAAAAAAATAGGTTTTAAAAAAGCCAAATCAATAGAATTCATTTATCAAACGATTGCTATGAAATACAAATTATTATTTGCAATTTCTTTTTCTCTTATCCTGCAAGCCCAAGCTGCAGATATTTTAGTGTCTAATAAAACAGAATTAACGAATGCCATTAAACAAGCGGTTCCTGGGGATCAAATTATTTTAAGAAAAGGCATTTGGGAGAATGCAGAAATTATTTTTGAAGGAAATGGAACTGCTCAAAAAAATATTACTCTTAAAGCTGAAGTGGCGGGTCAAACCATTTTATCCGGTAATTCCTCCATCAAAATTGGAGGATCTTATTTAGTAGTGGATGGATTGTATTTTAACAATGGATATCATTTAGAATCAGTAATTGAATTTCGAAAAAATGATCAATTATTGGCCAATCATTGTCGGGTTACGAATTGCACGATCATGAATTTTTCTCCCCCTTCACGTTTTGAAAATGAAAATAATTGGGTGATATTTTGGGGACAATACAACAGAATTGACCATTGTACCATTGGCGACAAATTAAATGCAGGTACTACTATCATTGTAAATTTAAATGATGAGCGTAGTCAAAATAATTACCATTCTATTGACAGCAATTATTTTTATACTCGTTCTAATTTAGGTAGTAATGGGGGAGAGCTTTTGAGAATAGGTATTTCAAGATATTCTTTGACCCCTTCTCAAACTACTATCAAAAATAATTATTTTGAAAAGTGTAGCGGTGAAGTAGAAATTATTTCGGTGAAAAGCTGTTATAATTATGTTGTAGACAATACTTTTTATGAGTGCGAAGGGGCGGTGGTACTGCGACATGGCAATCACAATGTTATTTCGGGTAATTTGTTTTTAGGGAATAACAAGCCTAATACGGGTGGCATCAGGGTGATTAATCCTAATCAAACTGTGACGAATAATTTGGTGATAAATTGTGTGGGGGATCGATTTAGATCGGCATTGAGTGTGATGAATGCAGTGCCCAATTCACAACTTAACAGATATTTTCAAGTAAAGGACAGTAAAATCACAAATAATAGTTTTATTAATTGTTCGAATATCATTTTTGGAGTAGGGAAAGATTTTGAAAGAACTTTACCTCCTGCCAATGTACTTTTTGAAAATAATTTTATCACCCCTGTGGGTAAAAATTTGTATCAGGATGAAAATAAAGATGGAGGAATTATTTTTAAATCAAATGCAAGCGCTATTGCTACTTCATTACAAGGATTTAAAACTACTTCCTTACAAAAAGTAAATTGGCATAATTTAACACTTCTTCTTCCAGCAGATCAAAGTATGGGTGCTCATTTGGACAAAGTCGCGTTTGTTGAAAAAGATAAAGTGGGTGCTTATTGGAAACTTCCTGCTGCTGTTGCCGTGAATAAAGGCAAACTGATTCAAGTGAATGCCATTCCTTCTATGGAACTTGCAGAAGTCATTGCTAAGGCCAATGCCAATGATACTATTTTATTGCTAGATCCTTTGTATGAATTAAAAAAACCCATATTCATATCAAAGCCACTTGTGATTATGGCAAAATCAAAAGCGGAGTGGGTGAATGCAGTGGAAAAAAGTATTCCTAGTTTTATCACGCTTGAAAATGGTGGGTCCTTGATGATTCAAGGAATTCATTTTAATAGTGCATATAAAAGTTATGGGGATGCACAAAGTGCTATTGTGACTTCCAAAACAAAAATGTTGCAACATTATGTATTGAAGGTTGAGAACTGCGAGTTTTATAATTTTAATGAATCTTCTTATGCATGTATCAAAGCCAGCAAAGGAAGTTTGGCGGACAGTATTGTAGTGGATCATTGTATTTTTAGAAATATGAGTGGGAACGGAATTGATTTATCTAGTGAAAGAGATGACAAAGGAATGTACAACGCCGAAAAAGTAATTGTAAGAAATACTGTTTTTTACAATATGTTAGCTAGTGCGATGAATGTATATCGTGGTGGGAATGACGAAAGTACTACCGGCCCTGCTGTCACCATAGATCATTGTTTATTTAATGATGTTGATAATAGAGAGCAAGGCTGTGTGATTAAATTATTAGGGGTTCAATACGCACGTATTATAAATTCCTCCTTTTATTTAAGTGGGCAAGGGGGTAGTTCCATTATGTTTCAAGAGTTACGTTGGGATAATATCAAGGTAGATCATTGTAATTTTTATAAATCTGGAAGAATTCAATCCTTCAGAACTCAGTTGATTGGAAAAAATAATACTAATATACCTCCTACAGCCAATACACTTTCCTTCAAAAATTATGTCCAATAAATGAATATCCACTTAAATGCACTTAATATAAAATAGCTTAAAAAATCTTTTTATGAAATATGTATCTCTTCTTTTGTCTTTTTTTGTGTTATCCATCACACTAACTGCTCAAACAAAAAAGCCTAATATCATTTTTGTGTTAGCCGATGATTTAGGCATTGATGGAGTGACAAGTTATGGGGCTGATTTATACCAAACACCTGTGATTGACAAATTAGCCAAAGAAGGTATTCGATTTACCAATGCCTACACTGCACCACTTTGTGGCCCTTCTCGTGCTATGATTTTAACTGGTCGTTATGCTTTTAGAACTGGTGCAGTAAATCAGGATCAAACTGGTGAATTTACGCCTCAAGCAGAAACGATGATGCCTAAAATATTGAAACCTGCTGGATATACTACCTCAATGATTGGCAAATGGGGTCAATTGCCTTTAGGGCCTGCTGAATTTGGTTTTGATGATTACTTACGTTTTTTTGGAAGTGGCGTATATGTGAGTTCCGATACCAAAAAAGAAAAATATGTTTTAAATGGGAAGGATTTAGTGTTACAGGATAATGAATATATGCCCGACTTGATGCATCAACATATGGTTGAGTTTTTATCTAATCATAAAAAAGATCCCTTTTATTTATACTATAGTTTAGTACATGTGCATGGTGAAATAAAACCTACCCCAGATACCAAGCCAGGCACTACCGATTTTAAAGATTTATATACCGACAATATTAGTTACATGGATAAGTTGGTAGGTAAATTGTTGCATACATTGGATAGTTTAAAATTACGTGATAATACCATGATTGTATTTTTTGGAGATAATGGAACAGCTGGGCAAGCTGCTGCTATTGGGACTGTACATGGTAAAAAAATAATAGGTAAAAAAGGAACCATGCAAGAAGGCGGCAGTTTAGTGCCTTTAATTGTGAATTGGCCTGGGGTTGTAAAAAAAGGGACAGTTTCAAAAAGTTTAATTGATGCCTCCGACTTTATTCCCACGTTTGCTGAAATAGCAGGGGCTCCCTTGCCTACAAATATTAAATTAGATGGAACCAGTTTTGCTTATGAATTAAAAGGAGGAAAAGGGGTGCCACGTAATTGGATTTTTACCGAATTAGGAAATGATTGGTATGTAAGAGAAGCCAATTGGAAATTGAATCGTGCGGGTGATTTATTTGATATGAGTCACGCTCCCTTTGAAGAAAAATTAACCGCTATTGATGAAAAAACAAAACCCATCAAAGATAGATTGCAGGCGGTATTAGACAGCTTGAATCCTGCTGGTGGTTATTTAGACAGAGGGGATGGTAGCGGTAGACACGCCACCAAAGTGAACAAGAAAAAGAAAGAAAATTAAATCTCAAACAAAAACTGAAACAAATTGGTTTCTGTTGGGATGTTCAATTTTTTTCTTAATCTATATCTGCTAATTTCTACGCCACGCACCGATATACTCATTAATTGTGCAATCTCCTTGGAAGTGAGATTCATTCTTAAATACGCACATAATTTTAATTCATGTGCTTTTAAAGTTGGGTATTTTTCACTTAGTTTAGTAAGGAAATCGCCGTGCACATTATTAAAATGAATCGAAAATTGCTCCCATTCATCATTCAGCTTTTCTTCTTCGGATAAACTTCGAAGTAATTTTTTCAAATCCTGCGAATCCATCGATTCTTTCTCGTTTTTATTTAAATGCTGCAGTGTTTCTTTGATCTTTAGGATGAATTCCTTTTTTTGAACTAAGTTCATAGCGGATGAAGCCAATTCGGAATTTTTAAATTCAATTTCGGTTTCTAATTTTTCATTCTTTAACTGAATTAATTCTTTTTCTGTTTTTTCTAACTCAATTTGATGTTTTAGCTCTAATTCTTTTTGTTGTTCCTGATATCTCTTTAAATATTTTTTAGCTTGTAGTTTATACAGTAAATAAAATAAGATGAACAACAAAAATGCGTAAAAACTAATGGACCAAACATTAAAATACCAGGGGGGTAATACTTCAAAAGAATAACTAGTGACCGGGGATTCATTGTTTAAATTATTTCTTGCCTTTACTTCAAATACATAATGACCAGCTGGTAAGTTGGTATAGTCCTTTTCGGTTTTTTTACTCCATTCCGACCAAGTTTTATCAAAGCCTTTTAATCGGTAGCTGTATTCTAAATTTATTTGTTGCTCAAATAATGGAGAAACATATTCAAAGTGAAAGGAATTTAACTGATATTTTACTTGTGTATTTTCCATTTTGACTAGGGATTGCTCCTCATTTAAATCACCATGGTAACCACCAAATAAAACACTATCCACATCCCCTTTTATTTTTACATTTCTTATAAATATTTTTAATGGGCTAATGTTTTCCTTGTATTTTTCAAAATTAATTTGATAAAATCCTTTTTGACCACCAATAAAGGTATTGTTTTTGTCATAAGAGTAGATATTTTCAAAACCACTTAAAATATTTCCTTTTAACTCAGGTATATAAATAATACTAGGTTTGGAACCGCTTAAATCAATCACACCTAAATTTTTATCTTGTACAAACCAAATATTACCAGCGACATCTTCCTTTAAATAACGAACACTTTTATCCCCATAAATATTTTTATAATAGGCAGACATTTCAAAACGATTTGTTGCTTCATTGTATTCAAATATTCCCTTTTCGGTGGCAATCAAAACTTTGTTTTTTATTTTGTATACATGATTATTAAGTGTGGAAGGAAGCCCATGATTACTGGTATACAATTGAGTACTAGAGTCCTTTAAATTTATTTTGTACACACCTCGATAAGGGTGAGATACCCAAATATTTTGTTTTGCATCAATTGCTAAAAAACGAGCCGATCCTGCAAAGCTTTTAATATTTCCAAGATCTTTAAATTGGCTTCCGTTTTGTTCAAATAACCTAACTTGGTCATATGTTCCTGTTACAGCAATGTTTTGTTTCGTTGAATTAATGAGTGATTCAAAAATCCAATAACCACTTTTTTTATCTATTGGGGTTGCCGTTTTATTTTCAATATGATATAAACCATCTTCCTTTCCCGCGTATAATTGCTCATTCAAAACATCTAATTTCCAGGTTTGCCCTTCAGATATATTTGTCAAATCATTTCTTAAATAACTTAAATCCTTTTTGTTTTCAAAAGGCAATTCAAAAATACCATTGGAAGAAGCAAAATACATATGATTATCATGCACTGCCATACTATATCCTGATCCATCTCTAAAATTAGCAGGGTTGATGTTTTTAATCGCGTTATTAAATGGAATAAAAGAAATGCCGTTATTTAAACCCATCCATATGTTTTTTGATTTATCTACATATAAACTTCTAAGGTTATTATTTTGCAAGCCTTCTTCTTTGGTGAAATTTTCAATCACTTCATTCTTTTCGTTGAATAAATACACTCCATTATTATAAGTCCCTAGGATATAATTAAACTCATCCACTTTTATTACACTTGTAAAATGCTGGTTGTTGTTGATGCCTTTTATGGTAAGTGGTTTTATTCCTTCTTCTGTAATTTGGTATACTCCATTTTTGGAAGTAGTGATGATGCTACTGCCGGGAGTGTAGTCTGTGATGGAAGTGATATAAAAATTTTCAGGTAAATCTTGTTTCTTAATGAATACTTCCCAATTACCATTTTTATAAATCATAATTCCCCTAGCTTCATCATGTGCAATCACCTTATTTTGAAACTTTCCTAAGAAAAACCAAGTGGAACTGGGTTGGTATACTTTGATCTTTCCTTTGTTGAGTTTAAACAGTCTGGAGATGGATCTAAAAAAGACATCCTCTCCCACATTGACGATATTCCAGATATCTGCAAATTTTTGATCTGATTCATCCAATAAGTGCTTAAGTGAATGAAAAACTAATTTACCCCCTGCATCAGGACTTAAATAACCCATTTCATCCTGCCCCCCTACATAAAGCTGATTATTTGCCATTTCAATAGACCATACAATGGTTTTATTTGGAAGAGGATATAACTCCCAATAATTACCATCAAAGCTTAAAACACCTTCATTATTAGCAAAATACATTCTTCCTTGCTTGTCTTGTTGTATTTGCCAGTTTTGTGTTCCTGCATTGTATTTTTTCTTCTCATAATTAGTAATTTCTCTTTGACCAATAAATGGTTGAGACATTAAATGACTTGAAAAAAGCAAAAAAGCTAATATTAGGTAGTTTTTCATAGGGTACATCATAATGTGTTAAAAATACATAATAGTCTAGATGTAGTAGTGATGTAGTGATTTAAAGCTTAAATATAGGTTTTTTAATTTAAGTAGTAGTAGTGATGTGGTCAATTTTCTGATTGTAGAGAAACTGCTTCATAATTTTACTTTACAATAGATCTGCATAAAAACACTACATCTGTTGAACGATTTTAAGCTTAAGCCAATGAAAAATGCTACAAAAATTGCTTTTTTGACTATCCTAATTTTGGGATTTGCCCAACCCCTCATAAAAGCTAATTTTAGTTTATCCTTCCCCCTTTTTATAGTTTTTGCTTTGGCATTTTATGGTTTTTTTACAAAACTCATAAATATTGATAATCAAATAGTTACAAAATTTGATATCAAAACCAACTCAGCCGCATCAAAATATCATTCTATCTTTTTAAATCATAAAAATTCTATTATTTAAACCATTAATTAAAGTGTATATGAAATTAAAACTCAGGTTTTGGATTACTTCTGCCTTCACTTTATGCCTTTTTGTGGGAGCATTTGCTCAAAACATTCAGGTAGCGGGCAAAGTAACCAATAAGACCAACGGCGAATTGCTTGTCGGCGCTTCAGTAGTAGTGAAAGAAACAAACAAAACTACTTTGACTGATGCGAAAGGTAACTTTACAGTTTCCATTCCGGCAAAAGGAGCAACTTTAGTAGTTAGTTATGTAGGCATGAACAAAGCAGAGAAAAAAGTAACTGCTGCGGGAACTGTCAACTTTGAACTAACCGAAGTTGCTGAATCTAATTTAAATGAAGTGATTGTTGTTGGGTATGGTACCCAAAAGATCACTAAAGTTTCAGGTGCCATCTCCACGATTAAAAGTGCTGATATTGAAAAAGTGAATGCGGTTCGCACCGAAGAGGCCTTACAAGGTCGTGCTTCAGGGGTGAGCGTGATTCAAGGTGGTTCTCCTGGTTCTAAGCCTACCGTATTAATTAGAGGTATTCCTTCTTTCACAGGAACCGATCCTACTGTGATTGTAGATGGAGTTCAACAATCATTGGTGGATTTAAACTCCATCAATCCAAACGACATTGAAACTATCAACGTACTTAAAGATGCGGCAACAACCGCTATTTATGGTGTGAAAGGGGGAAATGGAGTGATTGTTGTTACTACAAAATCAGGTAAGAAAAATCAAAAAGCCGAATTTAGTTTTAGCAGTAACTCTGGTGTTCAACAAGTCATGAACACGATTGGTGTTTTAAATGCAACTGAATATGCTGCTATGTTAAATGAAGGAAGTACTACTGCAGGTGGTGCTCCCATTTTTTCTAACTTATCAGGTATTGGTGTAGGTACTAATTGGCAAAATCAAATTTTTAAAGATGCTCCTCAACAAACCTATAATTTGACTGCAAAAGGGGGTTCAGATAAAATGTCTTATTTATTAAGTGCAGGTTATTTAAACCAAGGTGGTATTGTTGGTGGTAACGATAAATCTAATTTTACAAGATCTAACTTCACAGCTAATTTGAATTTTGATTTATCTTCTAAATTGAAATTCATTGTAAATACCAGCGCTTTAATATTAGATTCAAAAGGGGTATTAGAGAATTCTTTTAATAGTGTGATTGGTAGTGCATTAAATTTTGATCCTACTGTTTCTATATTAAACACAAAAAATTCAGCCAGTAAATATGGCTTTAGCAATTTGCTTTTATCTGAAATTTTTAATCCACTTACTATTTTAGATAATACCTATAATAAAAACATAGGAACTAAATTGTATGGTAAGTTTGAATTACAATATGATGTTGTTAAAAATGTGAAGTTCACTTCTCGTTTTGGATATACTAAGTATGATGGTAATGCGAAATCATTTAGCCCGCTTGCTTATTATGGAACATACAACGTAGACAATTCTATGAATGAAGATGGTTCTGCTGTATTAGGCAAGCATAATAAAATTGCACACGAAAAAGCCAGCAATTTTAATTATACTTTTGAAAACTACTTCAATTATAATTTTAACATTAATACCAACCACCATTTTGAAACAGTGGCAGGTATGTCTGCTTCAAAAATTACAGGCAACACAGCTGGTGCCACTCGTCAAGATGTTCCCTTTAACTCATGGGAATTTGCCGATTTCACAGCAGCTACTGGTACCAACAATGCAAATAATACAGATGCTTTATCTGGCTATTATTATGAGTACTTCCGCCGTAACTTATCCTATTTTAGTCGTTTAAACTATGACTATAATGATAAGTACATCGCGTCTTTTTCTGCTCGTCGTGATGGTTCTATCGCGTTTGGTAAGGACAATCAATTTGGAAATTTTTATTCAAGTTCATTGGGCTGGGTAGTGTCTAAAGAAAAATTCTTCACTACTAAATTCATCAACTTCTTAAAAATTAGAGGTAGCTATGGTTCTACTGGTAATGAAAATGTAAACCCTCAATATGTAGGCATCATTACTGGAGGTCCTAGTTATGGTCCAACAGCAAACAGTAACGGGTATAGCTTTGGTGAAGTTTTTTATCCTGGTTCTACCGTAGGTTCCGCTGCTAACAATGCCTTAAGATGGGAAAAACAAATTCAATCCAATATTGGTTTTGATATGAATTTCTTAAATAGCCATTTTGGGTTAACCGCTGATTATTTTGAAAAAACAGTGGACGGTTTATTATTTACACCTTCTGCTTCTTTATACTTAGGTACAGTACCTATTCCTCAAGCAAATATTGGTACGACTAAAAGTACAGGTTATGATATGACTTTAACGTATCATAATGCTGCTACTCGTAAAGTAAAAGTAAATACTGCAGTAACTTTTACAACTGCTACAAATTTAGTAACAGCTACCAACTCGGATGGTACTGCTAAAATATTAGGTGGTGGCTATTTTAATGGTCAATCACAAACAGTGACTGTATTTGAAAAAGGATTTACTCCTGGTTATTTTTATGGTTATAAAACTGCTGGTTTATTCCAAAATGCCGCAGATATTGCTGCTGCACCTAAACAAGCAGGTGCGCAACCTGGTGATATCAGATTCGTTGATATGAATGGAGATGGTAAAATTGATGCGAATGATAAAACTAAAATTGGGGATCCATTTGCAAAATTCACCATGGGTTGGAATTTAAATATTGAAGTAGGACATTTTGATTTTACTTCTTTTGTGTATGCTTCTGTAGGAAACGATATTTATCGTGCTTTTGAAAGAAACGCTAACTACACTAACAAGCCTCGTGAAATTTTAGCAAGATGGACAGGTGAAAATACCACCAACGACGCACGTTTCCCAAGATATTCTTTTGTAGATAATAATAATAACGCGAGAGTATCTGATAGATATGTTGAAGATGGTTCATTTATAAAAATCAAGAATCTACAATTAGGATATTCCTTACCTGCTTCTATGACAAGAAAAGGAATCAACAAAGTACGTTTGTATGTTCAAGTTAAAAATGCATACACACTTACAAAGTACACTGGATTTGATCCAGAAATTCCAGGAGGTATCCTAGAAACTGGTGTAGATCGCGGTGCTTATCCTCAACCTAGAACCTACGCTGTAGGACTTGATATTAAATTTTAAATCTTCATAAAATGAAAATAAGTATGAAAAAATATTTAAAAATGCTCGCGCTGGTTGCCATCATAGGTAGCTTGGATGCCTGCACTAAATTTGTGGATTATAATCCCCACGAAGATTACAAAATCACCGATCAGGATTATTTAAAATCCGAATCAGATTATCGCACAATGGAAATTAGTTGTTACACTCCATTACAATGGATCAACCAAGTAGTTCCCATTGGTGACATCGCAACGGATAATGCAGTTGCGGGTGGAGAGAACGCTTCGGACGTTATTCCTTTACAACAAATTGATGATTACACCACCACTCCTGTAAACGGCCAATTAACTGAAATTTGGCAATCAGCTTATGAAGGAGTGAATCGTGCGAATTATTTATTACAATATAAAGCCACTAATCCTGCTGGAGTAGCAATTGATTTTGCAGGTAAGGATGCTTTATATGGAGAAGTAAACTTTTTACGTGCTTACTATTATTTTACATTAGTTAAAATGTTTGGTGATGTGCCTTTGTTTACTGATAAGAGATTATCATTAACCGATTCTAAATCATTAAAACGTGCTGCTAAAGCAGATGTATACAAGCAAATTGAAGCAGATTTAACTGCAGCGATTGCAGTATTACCTCCCACTCAAACACAAAAAGGTCGTATTACTAAATATGCTGCTCAAGCTTTATTAGGTAAAGTGTATTTGTATCAAAATAAATTTGATGCTGCTGCTGCCATGCTTGATAATGTGATTAATTCCAATGCATTTTCTTTAGTTCAAAACTTTGGTAGCATCTTTTTATTATCTGGTGAGAATGGCCCTGAATCTGTTTTTGAAATTCAGTATTCTAATTCTTCTCCTTATTATAACTGGGGTGGTGCTACTCGTGGTCAAGGTAACTATGCGATTCAACAATGTGGTATCCGTGGTTTATCTGGAACTACTGATATGCCTTATGCACCAGGTTGGAGTACCAACTTGCCTACGAAGGATTTAGCAAACGCATATGCTGCTGGTGACCAACGTAAAAATGTAACAGTTTTAGATATTGAAGCATACAAAACTGCCAATCCACAATTTAATATTACTTATCAAGTAGCTCCTTATAAAAATACTGGTTTATATAATCAAAAGTATTTACCACGTAAAGGACAAACTTCGGGTCAAGTGGAATTAAACTATTTGAACAACTTTAGAATTATTCGTTATGCAGACGTTTTATTAATGGCTGCAGAAGCTTATACAAAAGGAACAACTGTGAATGAAACTAAAGCGAAAACATATTTAAACTTAGTTCGTCGTCGTGCATTTTTAGATAACGCTCATGATATCACTGCTACAGGAACGGCATTGTACGATGCTATTTTAGCTGAACGCAGATTAGAATTAGCCATGGAAGGGGAACGCTTCTTTGACTTAGTGAGAACAGGAAAAGCTTCTTCTGTATTAGGTGCTAACTTTAAAGTAGGTAAGCATGAAGTATTTCCTATTCCACAAACTGAAGTTGAAATTTCAGGCCTCACTCAAAATCCTGGATATTAAAAACTTTTAAAAATAAATGATAATGAAAAATTTTAAATATTTATTAGCTGTCTGTACTTCGCTGATCTTAATGGTTGGTTGTAAAAAAGACATTTTTGAAGATGTCGCTTTCCTTGATGGGACAGCCGCATCCGCTAAATTATCTGCTTTATATAATATCACGCAAGATAATACTGGCTTAGTGACTATCACTCCAATGGGTGAAGGTGCTACTTCTTTTGATATATATTATGGTGATGCAACAACTACACCGGTTACTCTATTACCTGGAAAAAGTACTCAGCACGTGTACAAAGAAGGTTTGTATAAAGTAAAAATTGTTGCACGTAATATTGTTGGTAAAACAACCGAAGCGACTCAGGATTTAACGGTGTCTTTTAGAGCACCTGAAAATTTGAAAGTGACTTTAACGCAAAACGGATTAAACTTAACAGTTGGAGCATCTGCTTTATATGAAACTTTCTTTAAAGTATATTTTGGAGATTCATCTACTGCAAATCCAGTTCCATTTAAGACTTTTATTGAAGGTCAAACTATTTCACATGATTATCCAAAAGCAGGAACTTATATTGTTAAAGTAATTGCTTTATCTGGTGGAGTAGCAACCACCGAACGTAGTGATACCATTAAAGTTGGTAAGCAACTTGATTTACCTGTTGTGTTTGATGATCCTAATTTTGATTATACCATGAGTGACTTTGGAGGTAACGTTTCAACTTTTGCAGTGGATCCTACCAATGCTGCTAACAAAGTAATGAAAGTAGATAAAAATGTAGGAGCTGAATTTTGGGCTGGTACTACTATTGGAACTGGGTTAGGATTTACTAATAAAATTGCTTTAGCTGCTAACAGAACTAAAATGAGCGTAAGAGTGTATTCTCCTGCTGCTGGTTATTTAGTCAAGTTAAAAATTGAAGATTATAAAGATGGCAATAAGTCTGTTGAAACTGATGCTGTCACTACCAAAGCAAATGCTTGGGAAACATTAATATTTGATTTTAGCAATCAAAGTGGTGGAACTCCTGCTGCCAATTTTGGATACAGTTACAACAAAGCTTCCATCTTCTTTGATTTTGGAAATGGCAATACTTGGGGCCCAACTAATACCGTGAAAAAAACTTTCTATTTTGATGATGTTATTTTCATGCCTTCTGAAATTGTATTAAAACAAATTGATTTACCAGTCACTTTTGATGCAAAGGATGTGAATTATACAGTAACAGATTTTGGAAACAATGCAACAGTGGATGCTGTAGATCCTACCAATAGTGCCAACAATGTTAAGAAGACCACAAAATCTAATGGTGCTGAAACTTGGGCTGGTACTACCTTAGGTGGTGGATCGACAAAAGGTTTTGCAACTGCAATTCCTATTAAAGCAGGAGCTACTAAAATGTCTGTGGATGTTTATTCTCCAGCTTCTGGTATCACCGTGAAATTAAAAATTGAAGATAAAAATGATCCAACCAAGTCGGTAGAAACAGATGTGAAAACAACCAAAGCCAATGCATGGGAAACTTTAGTTTTTGATTTTAGTAATCAAGCTCCAGGGACTGCTGCATTGAATTTAGCTTATACTTATAACATGGCTTCTATTTTCTTTGATTTTGGAAATGTAGGATCTGGTAAAGTTTTCTATTGGGATAATGTCATTTTTGGTGCAGCTGCTCCAACAAATGTATTAGGTCTTCCTTTGGATTTTGAATCTACTACTTTAAATTATGCATTCACTGACTTTAGTGGGGGTGCTGTTACTGTGGTAACCAATCCAAATAAAGCAGGCATCAATACTTCTAATAAAGTAGGTAAAATGGTGAAAGGCGCAGGAGATCCTTGGGCTGGTAGTTATATTACTCTTGATAACCCAATTGATTTTTCTGCAGGTAAAACATTTAAAGTAAAAGTATATTCTCCAAGAGTAGGTGCTAAACTTTTATTGAAAGTTGAAAACTTAACCGATGGAGGTGTTTCTTTTGAAAAAGAAGTAGCTACTACTAAAGCAGGTGAATGGGAAGAATTAACTTTTGATTACAGTGCTATTAATACTGCAAAATCTTATCAAAAAGTGGTGTTGATTTTTGATTTAGGAACTGTAGGCGATGGCTCTGCTAATTATACTTTTTACTTTGATGACATTAAACTTAACTAACGAATAATAAAAGACGTTATGAAAAATAAATTTAAATTACTTAGTTTGTTCAGCTTGTTAGTAATCCTTGGATTCACTAGCTGTCAAAAAGAAGAATATAGTTTTGGTAGCATGAAAACTCCAACGGGTTTAGTGTTAACGACTACTGTTGCTGGAGTGGATAATGCCAACCCAGCGGGTAATGGAACAGGCTTAGTCACTATTAATGTGAAAGCAACTGATGCGCTTACTTATAAGGTTGATTTTGGGGATGGTAATTCTCAAATGGTTCCATCAGGGGTGGTAACTTACAAATACACAAGTCCAGGAACAAGTGACTATAATGTAAATGTTACTGCAATAGGAACTGGTGGTATTGTTTCTAATATCAGTAAAAAAATCACAGTATTTGTTGCTTTTAATATTCCAACAGATATTTTACAAAACTTAACTGGCGGATCTTCTAAAGTGTGGATGTGTGATAAAAACGCTGACGCTCATTTTGGGGTAGGACCTAATGATGCCTTTGCACCAATTTGGTATGCAGCAGGTGCTAACTCTAGAGCAGCTGATGGTTTTTATGATGATGAAATTACTTTTAGCAAAGATGCTAATAATAATATTTCTATGGATTTAGACAACAAAGGAACCACATTCGTTTTAGGAGCAGCTGTTTCTTATTATGGATTAACAGGACCTGAAGGTCAATATCCAATTGCCACAAAAGGAGTTAAAAAATTAGCGTTCATGGATGCAACTTCTGCTAGTACTACGGCAAATTCTACACGTATTCAATTCATGGTTCCAGGTAATGGATTGGTATTAATTGGAATGGGTAGTACCACTTATGAAATATTATCTTTGACTGCTACTACTATGACTTTAAGAACTATTGGAGTTGATGGAAATTCATGGTATGAAAAATTAAAAGTTAAATAAAGGAACTCATGAGATGGTTAATAACTTGTCTGTTGAGCTTTTGGTTTTTGTGCTGCAGTAAAGGTGGTGATAGTGGAACGGGAACTACCGATGTAGGACCTAGTAATCTTACTATTACCCCAACTGTTAGCACAGACAATTCTGGTAATGTTAGTTTCATTGCCACTGCAACGAATGCAGTGAGTTATGAATATGATTTTGGCAACGGTCAATATCAAACTTCTACAACTGGATCAGTGACTTATAAGTATACTGCTTCAGGAACTTATACCGTAATTGTAAAAGCAAAAAGTACAACAGGCAAGACTATCTCAGCCTCCACCAATGTTACTATTACTGTGGCTTTATCATTAGTGTGGTCGGATGAATTTAATTCACCGGGTGCACCCGATCCTGCTAAATGGGGTTATGATATTGGAGCAGGTGGTTGGGGTAATAGTGAATTACAGTATTACACCAATCGTACCGATAATGTGTTAGTATCTAATGGCACTTTAAAAATTATAGCAAAAAAAGAAGCATATTCTGGAAGTAATTATACTTCTGCTCGTTTATTATCGAAAGGAAAATTTTCATTTCAATATGGTAAAGTTGAAGTATCTGCTAAACTCCCAGGAGGTGTGGGTACTTGGCCGGCCATTTGGATGTTAGGTGATAATTTTTCAACAGCCGGTTGGCCTACTTGTGGTGAAATTGATATCATGGAACAAAAGGGAAGTGATATGAATCGCATTTATAGCACCTTACATTATTTAGGACATTCTGGTGGCAGTGCTATTGGATCCTCCTTTTTAATCAATAATGTGACTACCGCATTTCATAAGTATGGGCTTATTTGGACCAGTGCTAGTTTGCAATTTTTAGTAGACGATGTAGTATGTTATACTTTTACGAATTCCTCTAGCTTGCCTTTTAATCAAAACTTTTTTATGATTTTAAATATGGCGATGGGAGGAACATTTGGAGGTAATGTAGATCCTGCATTTAATAGTGCAGTCATGGAAGTGGATTATGTAAGAGTGTATCAATAAGGTCACAATGTACTTTGTTGTTTTGCTGCTTATGATTTTAAATTAATTATTAATTAGAACAATGAAACGTTCCAATAAATTTCGTATTGTAATTTGCTTGTGTTGTGTTTTGATCGCACATTTACAATTGGAAGCACAATCGAATAAAAAAGTATTGTTTTTTGATGATTTCACATCACCTAAATTAGACAGAACTAAATGGAATGTGATTATTACAGGGGATCATTTCAATGATGAATTACAAGCATACATTGATTCTTCCAGCACTTTGTATGTGGAAAATGGATGCTTGATATTACGTCCACAATATTCTCCTGGTTTTATCACTAAGGATGGGAAGCATTTTGATTTTACTTCCGCACGTATTACAACTCAAAACAAATTTGATTTTGCTTATGGTACTGCAGAAGCTAAAATAAAATTAACCAAAGGCGCTGGTTTATGGCCAGCATGGTGGATGTTGGGAAATGAAATATGGCCAGGTACGGGTGAAATAGATATCATGGAAAATATTGGTGAAGCTGATTGGGCAAATGCTGCAGTGCATGGTCCAGGGTATAGCGGTGAAACACCTTTTGTGAATCGTCAATATTTTAATGCTTCAAATGATGTTACCAATTGGCATATTTATGCGGTAGATTGGTCACCCACCGAACTCATTTTTAAATATGATGGAATTCCTATGTTTCGAGTGACTAAAACCATGGTGCTTCATTATGGAAAATGGGTATTTGATGAACCCAAACATTTGCTTTTAAATTTTGCAGTGGGCGGCATTTTCCCTGTAAAAATTAATGGTATCAAAGGCAAAGGAGTGAAGTATGGTTTATCAGAATCCACTGCGGACCTTATTAAAAATAGTAAAGCAAAAATGTGGGTGGACTGGGTGAAAGTTTCTCGATAAAACGAATCTAACCCAACTAAAATAATCGTTATAGAATCTAAAAATTCTATTTTAATCCCTTAACAAACTAAAGAAAGGTTCCCTCAAAAGAATCTTTCTTTTTTTTTGTTCAATT
>JAFMJX010000111.1 GCA_017853235.1 Chitinophagaceae bacterium
GCAAACGATTGGTTACATTAATGATTCTAAAATTATACAATAAAAACATAGCTAAGGCAACCCCCAAGGTTAAGCCTACTGCGTGTAAAATAATATTAGGATAAGATTTTTGGAACATGGCATTAAAAAATGCACTAATCCCTCCAATAAATAAACCTTCTAAAATTCCATAAGCAGGCGCAATGTAACCAGCCCAATTGGGTTTAAACATCATCACAATTGCTAGTACAAAACCCCCTATGGCACCTACTAACATTAAAGTAGTAGCTGTAGAAAAATTACCTTCAGCATATACATTCCAAATGTACATGGATGAAGCCATTACCATCAATAATAAAAATCCAAATTTATTCATGGTACCGCGAATGCTCATGACACCAAATGCAGTTGAATTTTCGTGTAAACTTTTATCAAAAATTTTTTCCGTTAAAGTAGGATTGCTTGATCTAAATATTGCCATAAAAAATGTTTTACCAAAAATACTAAATAGTTATAAAATACAGTGAATGTAATGCCTTAAAAAAAGGTTAATTGACGGTAGGTTTTAAACCAGGATATTGAGTGAGTTTTTGGAATTGGTAGTTTTTGCGTTGTTTTAAAGCTTGAATAAACTGTTCCAATTTCAAGGAATCTGCAGCAGCTCTAAACATATGATCGTGCATCAATATAACTAAATGATTTTTAGTTAAGGTTTGATGATGAAAAAATAAACTATCCACTTTATCGGCCAAGTATTCGGGACTTTGAACAGGACGACCTGCTTTATTGAAGCGCCATTGCAAATCCCAACCAATGACATTCAAGCCAATGCTGTCTAATTTGTCTACCAGTGGCCTTACTAAATTACTCGCTCTTTTTACATGAGTAAGGTTCCAAGCATTATTGCCAGGAAGACGAGTCAAATTATTCGAAGGATTTAAAACGGTTTTGGCTTTTAAAAAATCCAGCAAAGCAGTATCCGGATGATGGTAAAAGCTTAAATAATTATTATTCGCATGGGTAAAACTATGGTTGGCGATGGTAAATAAGGCTGGGTAGCTGTTTATTTGTTGAAACATTTGCCTTCCAAAAGCCGATCTGGATTGATGCAAACCCACTTCAAAAAAGGTCGCAGCCACTTGCTCCCTCCTACAAATTTCAAAACAATTAAAAGTCCCCGATAAAGGACCATCGTCAAAAGTCAAATAAATCACCCTTGCATTAGTGTCTAAAGCCTTTGTATTTGAGGTGGAAGGAGCCAGATTCATACCCTGAGAAGGAAGGGATTGGACAGGATACCAAGTAGTCAAACTTATTAAAAATTGTGTCCATATGTAAAAAAGTGGTCCAAAGGCCATAAATAGGAGATATTGAAGTCGCAAAGTTAGCCCAGAAATCTATAATTAAATGATAAAAAAACTTCATTTTAAGGCAACGATTTGTAACTTCGTGCTCAAAATTTAAGGATTATGCAAAATGAAGTGATTTTACAGGATGTAGTCATCAAATTCGCTGGAGATAGTGGAGATGGTATGCAATTAACAGGTCAGCAGTTTACCAACAATACAGCGTTATTAGGAATTGATTTAGCTACCTTTCCTGACTTCCCTGCAGAAATTAGAGCTCCTTTAGGAACCTTAGCCGGAGTGAGTGGATTCCAAATTCATTTTAGTTCTAATCGTGTTTTTACACCAGGAGATATTTGTGATGTTTTAGTGGCTATGAATGCAGCTGCATTAAAAGTGAATTTAAAGAGCTTAAAAAAAGGCGGTAAAATTATTGCTAACCTAGAAGGTTTTGATTCTAAAAATTTACGTTTAGCAAATTATCCTGATGGCGTTAATCCATTAGAAGATGGAAGCTTAGACGGATATGAATTAACCAAAGTAGATATCACTAAATTAACTCGCGAAGCCTTAAAAGACTACCCTGAATTGGGTATTAAGGAAAGAGATCGTGCAAAAAATATGTTTGTGTTGGGATTGATCTATTGGATTTACAACAGAAACTTAGACAGCACCATTGAATTTTTAACAGAGAAATTTGGTAAGAAGCCAAAAATTTTGAACAGTAATATTGATGTATTAAAAGCAGGTTATAATTACGGCGATACTGCAGAATTATTTACTTCTAGATACAAAGTTGAGAAATCAAAAATGGAACCAGGTACTTACAGAAGTATTATGGGAAACCAAGCTTTGTCGATGGGATTGATTGCAGGTGCTGAAAAAAGTGGCTTGCCTTTATTCTTAGGTTCCTACCCAATTACACCTGCCACTGATATTTTACATGAATTAAGTAAATATAAAAACTTTGGCATTCGTACTTTCCAAGCCGAAGATGAAATTGCAGGTATTGCATCTGCTATTGGAGCGAGCTACGGTGGTGCCATTGGTTTAACAACAACATCTGGCCCTGGTATGGCTTTGAAAACAGAAGCAATGGGTTTAGCAATGATGTTGGAATTGCCTTTAGTAATAGTTAATATTCAAAGAGGAGGTCCTTCCACTGGTTTGCCTACCAAAACAGAACAAAGTGATTTGTTACAAGCATATTATGGAAGAAATGGAGAAGCCCCTATACCTGTTTTAGCTGCAGCTACTCCAAGTGATTGTTTCTTCATGGCATATGAAGCTATCCGCATTGCATTGCAACACATGACTCCAGTGATTTTATTAAGTGATGGATATATTGCAAATGGTGCAGAGCCTTGGAAGTTCCCAAATGCAAGTGATTTACCTAAAATAGAAGTGACTTTCAAAACAGCATTATCTGAAGGAGAAACAAAATATCTTCCATACAAAAGAAATGAAAAATTAGCACGTCCTTGGGCTATTCCTGGAACTCCAGGATTAGAACATCGTATAGGTGGATTGGAGAAACAACATGAAACTGGTAACGTAAATTATGAATCCGATAACCACGAATTCATGATTAAAATGAGAGGTGCTAAAGTAGAAAAAATTGCAGACTACATTCCATTACAAACGCTTGACAGCGGTGCTGAGAAAGGAAAAGTATTGGTATTAGGATGGGGATCTACTTATGGAACTATTAAAAGTGCCGTTCAAGAATTACAAGCTCAAGGAAAATCAGTAAGCCATGCACATGTAAAATATGTACGTCCTTTCCCTAAAAATTTAGGTACTATCTTAAAGAACTTTGATACTGTATTGGTTCCTGAAATCAATGATGGTCAATTAATCAGAATCATTCGTGATAAATATTTTGTAGACGCCAAAGGATTCAATAAAATGAAAGGAACGCCTTTAGCTAAACATGAATTATTAGACGCTATTAGTGCTTTGTTATAATATACATTGGGATGTATGTTGTCTTTCCCTGTCAGTGAATTGACAAAAAAAGAGCCCTCTCGAAAATCAAGAGGGCTCTTTTTTTGTTTGACTTGTCCCATATTTACAAAAGGCTGATAAACCACAGGCACCACATTTTGGAGACCTTGCCAAACAAGTATATCTACCATGTAAGATTAACCAATGATGCGCGGTGTGTACTAATTCTTTGGGTATGTGTTTGATAAGCGCTTTTTCAACAGCTAAAGGAGTGGTAGCCGTCATGGGCACTAAACCCAATCGTCTACTTACTCTAAAAACATGCGTATCTACAGCCATATTAGGTTGCTTATCAATCACACTAGTAATGACGTTGGCAGTTTTACGACCTACACCAGGAAGTTGTATCAGCTCCGGTATCGTCATGGGTACTTCACCTCCAAATTGATCTAATAATAATTGGCTCATGCCAATTAAATGTTTGGTTTTATTATTGGGATAGGAAATACTTTTGATCAAGGGAAAAAGATCTTCAAAACTTGCTTTTGACATTTTTTGAGGCGTAGGAAATTTCTTAAATATCGCAGGAGTAGTGGCATTCACACGTTTATCTGTGCATTGTGCAGATAAAATAACAGCTACTAGTAATTGAAATGGATTGTCATAAAATAATTCTGTTTCAGCAACCGGCATGTGCTCCTGAAAATATTGAAGTATTTTTTGGTAACGTTCTTTTTTTGTCATTGTTGAGAGGAAGGGTGCGTCGTATCTTCAAATAAATAAACTTCTTCCCCTTCTCTGCGTAAAAGATAACGCTCTCTTGCATATTTTTCTACAGATGCTGGATTGCTTTGAATATTATTCAGTTGCTTTTTGGTTTTATCAATTTCATCCTGATAATATTTTTTCGCTCCTTCTACTTTTTTTAATTCCGCTGCTCTTTCTCTTTGCTGGAAAAAATCTCTTTGATCAAAAAACAACATCCAAATTGCAAAACCCAAGGACACTAAAAAATAGCGATTGGTAACAAAGGGTAATATTTTTTTCAAAAATGCCATAAAAAAAGGTTGGAGTAAAATTAGCGTAGTTCTAATTATAACCCAACCTTTTTGGTCAAAGACTTTTAAAAAATTAACCGCCTTTACTATTTTGTACCAAACTTCACCTTCCCTTTAGGGTAGATAGCAGTTTCGCCTAATGCTTCTTCAATTCTAATTAACTGATTGTATTTAGCCATGCGATCGGTTCTAGAAGCCGATCCAGTTTTGATTTGACCACAGTTTAATGCTACTGCTAAATCGGCAATAGTAGTATCTTCCGTTTCACCACTTCTGTGAGACATAATGGTATTGTATCCATTGTGTTGTGCTAAAGTCACCGCATTGATGGTTTCAGTCAAAGTACCAATTTGATTCACTTTTACCAACAATCCATTTCCAATTTTTTTATCAATTCCCATTTGCAAGCGATCCACATTAGTTACAAATAAATCGTCTCCTACTAATTGACACTTATCGCCTATTGTTTGAGTCAACGCTTTCCAACCATTCCAATCATCTTCTGCCATACCATCTTCGATAGAAATAATAGGATATTGTTTTACCCATTTTTCCCAATACTTCACTAGTTGATCGCTGCTCATTTCCTTACCAGAACTTTTATGGAAAACATATTTTTTCTTTTTCGCATCCCATAATTCACTATTTGCAGCATCCATTGCAATAGCAATTTGAGATCCAGTTTTATATCCTGCAGCATGGATTGCTTCTAATACTGTTTCGATTGCTTCCTCATTACTTTGAATATTGGGTGCAAAACCACCTTCGTCACCAACGTTGGTACTAAATCCTTTTTTCTTTAATACGGATTTTAAATGATGAAAAATCTCAACTCCCCAACGTAAGCCTTCGCTAAAGTTAGGTGCCCCCACAGGCATCACCATAAATTCTTGGAAATCAATTTTATTATCGGCATGAGCTCCACCATTCACAATATTCATCATTGGAATAGGCAATGTTTTTGCATTGGTTCCGCCAATATAACGATACAAAGGAAGATTGGCTTCTTCGGCTGCAGCTTTTGCCACCGCCATACTTACTGCCAATATTGCGTTGGCTCCTAATTTTCCTTTATTATGCGTCCCATCTAAATCAATCATCACTTGGTCAATAGCTGCTTGTGCAGAAACATCAAATCCTGTGATAGCTTTTGCGATTTGATCATTTACATTTTTAACTGCCTTGATCACACCTTTTCCTACATATTTTTTTTTGTCATTGTCTCTTAATTCAACAGCCTCATGAACACCTGTACTAGCACCACTGGGTACTGCTGCGCGACCCATCGCCCCTTCATCTGTTAAAACATCTACCTCTACAGTTGGATTACCACGACTGTCTAAAATTTGTCTTGCATGAACTTCAATAATGTAACTCATATATTGTATTTAATGTTGGATATAATAATCTTGAATTTTGAGACCGCAATTTACACCCATTTTTTTTAATGGGTAAGCAATTTGAATATTTCTTCC
>JAFMJX010000112.1 GCA_017853235.1 Chitinophagaceae bacterium
ATATCTAGACAAATAAACTCCAGTCATATTTATAAATTCATCTGAAGAAATCACTTTTCTGTTAGCCTTTAGATTAATTGCAAATTTTCTATAAGAAATAGGATCTTTAAACTCACTTTCATATTTATCAAACAGGGGTTGATGTACTTTTCTTTGGCCAAATCCTTGATTAAAAACCAAGTAATTATCTAGATAATTTATACCTACATCATCAAATAGTTTATTATTATCATTTACTCTTTTAAATAGAACTTCATAATAATATGACAAATTTGACTTGAGTTCTTTATTTGAAACATAGGTAAGCAGCCCACTAGACTGCATGTTTTTAAAAGTAGAGTTATTAATATAAAGTGTGGTATAACTTGGAATGGCTCCGCTGTTATAAATACTATCTATCAACTGGTTTTCGTTAATAATATTTTTTTTAAATAGAAATAAGTTGTGATTGAGTTTTATTAAATTAGCAACTTTTTCTCCTTCTTGAAAAATACTGTCAATTTTATCATTGTCCTGTTTTAAATCAAAAATGATGGCTTCGTAGTTTTCTTGCATGCGATGTTCCACAATGGTGTGTTCGCGATAATTTTCTGCGAAAAAACCAAGTGTGACCGCTGCAAATAACATGACAAACTCAAGAATATATTCATTCCATTTTTTCTTATGAGCAGGATGATGCGCGTGATGTACTTCCATGAAAAGTTTTAAATTTTACAACTTAGGTTCCCAGCCTTTTTCATATTCACGTGACCAAAGTTTCATACCATCTTTGTCTAGGATATGCCCATTTGCTGAATTTACATTGAAAGACTTTCCAATGCGATAGGAAATATTAGCATAGTGACACATCATTTGACTAATTGCACCCTCTTCAATGGGAGAATTTAATTTGGTTTCTTTTCCTCTAATAACATTAAAGAAGTTTGCAACATGCGTATCGGTCATATCTCCACCGCCACCTAACGCAGTACCAGCTTCTGTTCCCGAAGATTTACTTGATTTTACTTTCTTACCCATGCGATCATACAAAGTATACCCTTCTCGATTTACAAATACAGTTCCTTCGCTACCATAAATAACAGTACCGCGATCGCTACCGTATGTGTTATATCCAGAACGGCTTTTACCATCCCATTGGATAATTTTATTTCCCGAAAAACGGAATGATGCATCCATGGTATCGTACATAACCCAACCATCATTTTTAAAATGACGCTTAGCAGCTTCTACATCTACATGTTCGGGGTAGTTTACTTGTAATGCCCAACGTGCCACATCTAATTCATGTGTTGCATTATTACCAGTTTCGGCAGTACCCCAATGCCAACCATACCAATGCCAATTATAATCCCATGTATTGTCGGTATATTCTTGGTGAGGCGCAGGACCTTGCCATAATTCCCAATCTAATCCCTCAGGTATAGGTGCCTTTTTTTCAACAGGCACTTCACCACGATTATTGGAATAAAATGCAACCGCTTTATAAACATCACCAATGATACCACTATGAATTGCTGCAATAATTTCTTGAGATTCCTTTGCAGAACGTTGTTGATTACCCATTTGAACCACCTTTCCATATTTTTTTTGAAAAGCAACTAACAATTCTCCCTCTCGCGGATTTTGACTACATGGTTTTTCAATATAAACATGTTTACCAGCTTGCATTGCCATCCAAGTTCCTGGTGCATGCCAATGGTCTGGTGTAGCATTAAAAATTGCATCAACGCTTTTATCATTCCAAACATCATGAATATCATTTACTAAAGTCGCTTTACCTGAAACTTTTCCGCTTAAATCCTTCCCTACTTTTTCGCGTTGCTTTTTCATAACATCACATATATAAGCAACATCCACATTATTATTTTTATCTTTTAATGCAGCATAATAAGCGCTTACTCTTCTGCCACAACCCATCAAAGCAATGTTTAAACGATCGTTGGCACCCACTATTCTAGAATAACTTTTCGCAGTGAAACCAGAAGCAATGCCTCCAAGTCCAATACCAGCAGCACTAAATGCCATATTGCGAACGAATTGTCTACGATTTGTACTCATAATTTGTTTGTTTTAGAGTTTTATTTTTCTAAATATTTTAGAATATTTTTTAACTATCTGAAGTTAATAAATTTTTATTAGAATTATTCAATATTAAAAATGGAGCCAAGGGAATGAATTGTGGTTTTATGGTTATCGGTTTTTTTAGACACTAGAATCATTTTTTGAGCTAGTAAGGCAACTGGCATAGGCCTTTGACTTCTAAAAAGTCCCAGTGTATTAAGGAAATTAATAATACCTATACTGATTTTTTCAACAGGCCTCAATCTTGTATTTTGTCTTCCTAAAATTCCGGGTCGAAAAATATGAATTTTTGAAAATGCTAATTGCTGAACAGCATCGTCTAGCTGCCCTTTCATTCTTGAATAAAAAATTGCACTCTTTGCATTGGCTCCATAAGAAGAAACTAATATATATGTTCCAACGCCATTATCACTTGCCGCTTTTGCAACTTCATATTGATAAGAATAATCAATTTTAAATTGTTGGGTGGAAGAACCCGCTTCTCTTAAGGTAGTACCCAAAGCGGAATATAAAATATCTCCTTTTATTAAATGCCCCCAGGATTGAATATTATCAAAATCAACCACATGCATTTCTAATTTATCATTCTCTAATGCAAGAGGTCTTCTAGAAAAAACAATCACTTTATTAAAATATGAATCAGATAATAATTGAACTAATACCTCTGAACCCGTTGCTCCAGTAGCTCCTATAACAATTGCAGTATAATGACTCATAATAAAAATTTACTCATAATCAATTAAAAAAAATCAAATTATAAAAAAAGAGGCCCCTATATTATAGGAGCCTCATATAAATAAATTTAATTTCTTATTTCATAAAAGCTGCTAACCCTGATGGATCATACACGATCCATTCTTCTACAATTTTTCCATCTTTTACAGCATCAACTTGAAATTGAGCTACTTTTAAGGACTTATCTCCTTTTTTAAATGTAGTTGTCAAATATCCTAATACATAATTGGAAACTCCTTTTTCATCTGCTTTATTATTGATAGTTTCCCAAAGTGCACCATACTCTACTGAAAAAGAAAGTCCTGTTTTTTTAAATTGCTCTAACATTTCTAAATTCTGACTCAATGAAAGCTTATTTAAATTATCATGAAAAACAGCCGAATCGGAATACGTTGTTTTATACGTTGCTAAATCACCACTTGCTCCAGCTGCATTTGATTTTTTAATTAAATCAATGTTGGCTGAGCTATCTAAAGTATAACCACTACCATTTGGAACAGCAGTAGCTGCAGTACTGGTTGATTTTGGATTGGTACAAGCAGCAATAGATGCTAAAACTAAAAAGCCCAATAATAATTTTTTCATGTTGTTTTTGTTTATGAGATATTAAGATAGGTAAAATATAAACATATCAACTTAAAATTATAGGCTTTATTCAATACATAGGATATGTACTATATAATAATAGCTGGTTGTACTAAATTATATAAACATTTATATAATAATAAAATACATATGATAAAATATTTTATATAACAATATTGTTTAATTTTTTTATGAATTTGTTAAACAATATTGAATGCTGTTTTGTTATTATATGAGAAAAACTAATAAGATCAAAAAAATTAAAACCTATGAAAGATTGGGAAACATTTTCAAACGAATTAGAGTTTGAATAATTTACAGAAAGATAACTTAGTGAAAATGAATATCGTAGATGTTGACAGAATGATAGAAATGGCCTGGGAGGACAAGACTCCCTTTGAAGCTATTGAGTTGCAATTTGGTTTGGCAGAAGCGGCTGTGATCAAACTAATGAGAAATAATTTAAAACGAAGCAGTTTTAATTTATGGCGAAAACGCGTCAATAGCGGTGTAAGTAAGAAGCATTTATTTAAACGCAGCTCACTCATAAAAAAGTTTAAAAGCCCCTCTCAAAAAATTATTTCATTAAACAAGATTAGTAAGAGATAGGAAAGAATATTAGATATATCTGTTTATGATGTTTTCTAAATACTCTTGTTTGCCACTAATAAGTTCAGGAACACCGTTTGCTGCTGCTATATCTCTTAACTGCGTTAAATTAAGTTGCCCGTTTTCAAATTCTTTTCCCTTACCTGAATCAAAGCTGGCATATCGATTAGTACGCACTTTTTTATAATCAGACTTTTGTAAAATTTGATCGGCTACAATCAAAGCTCTAGCAAAAGAATCCATTCCGCCAATGTGCGCATAAAATAAATCTGCTGGATCGGTACTATTTCTTCTAATTTTTGCATCAAAATTAATTCCGCCAGGTTGTAACCCACCCGCTTCTATTAAAATCAACATACATTCTGTCAATTCATTGATATTATTAGGAAATTGATCTGTATCCCAGCCATTTTGCATATCACCGCGATTTGCATCCATACTTCCCAACAAACCTGCATCAGCAGCAATTTGCATTTCATGTTGCATAGTGTGGCCCGCAAGTGTTGCATGGTTTACTTCTAAATTCAACTTGAAGTCATTAAGTAAGTCGTACTGACGCAAAAATCCAATAACTGTTTCTGCATCATAATCATATTGATGTTTACTTGGTTCACAAGGTTTTGGTTCAATATAAAAACTTCCTTTAAACCCATTAGCTCTTGCGTAATCTCTAGCTACTTGTAAAAATTTTGCAAGATGATCTTTTTCACGCTTCATATTTGTATTTAACAAACTCATATATCCCTCTCTTCCGCCCCAAAAAGTATATCCAGAACCACCTAAGTCAATGGTAGCATCAATAGCCGCTTTCACCTGAGAGGCTGCATGGGTTAAAACTAAAAAATCTGGATTGGTACTAGCACCATTCATATATTTTCTGTTAGAAAACAAATTAGCAGTACCCCATAAAAGCTGCACACCACTCGCTTTTTGTTTTTCTTTTAAATATGCTGTTATAGTGGACATTCTTTTTTCATTATCCAAAATATTATCAGAATGGTCTATTACATCCACATCGTGAAAACAATAATAATGCAAACCTAATTTTGTAAAAAATTCAAAAGCTGCGTCTGCTTTATCTTTAGCTCTTTCCACCACATCCGATTTTTGGTCCCAAGGAAATAAATGTGTGGATTCCCCAAAAGGATCTGCACCAGTACCACAAAAGCTATGCCAATAGGCACCTGCGAATTTGAACCAATCTTTCATTGATCTACCCGCTACTATTCTGTTCTCATCATACCATCTAAAGGATAATGGATTATCGCTGTCTTGGCCTTCGAATTTTATTTTTTGAATTCCTTTAAAAAATTCTTTATCTCCTAATAATACATTCATAGTTTAAATTTTTATTAAATGAGGTGTGTTGATTCATTAAAATTCTTAAAGTTGCTTCAATGAGGCTGTGGCATGAATTCGCCTTAATTTCCTTTACCTTCTTTTTGTAGTGCACGAGCGCTTAAGCCATTTAATCCATATTTTAAAACGATTGGTATTAAAATTGGAATAAACCGACCAACATTAGGATGTAAAATTGTTAAAATAAAAGAAATTATAAACAAAATTGGAACTACAAGTGTAAAGTAAAATCCAAGCATTATTCGCTCCTTTGAAATCTTATGAGTTAATAAATCATGTTTTGGATTACTTACATAAAACCAGAGTATAGCATTCATTACGGCTGTTAAACATATATTTAAAACATAAATACCATACGGAATTAATAAATGCGTCTCAGAAGCATATTCACCTAATAAACCAGATGTAAAAG
>JAFMJX010000113.1 GCA_017853235.1 Chitinophagaceae bacterium
TTAGACAAAATGTTTAAGGATACAGGGCACCAAAATGCTTATTTCCCATTATTCGTTCCAAAGTCTTTATTTGAGGCGGAAGAAAAAAATGCGGAAGGTTTTGCAAAAGAGTGTGCAATTGTAACTCATTATCGTTTAAAAACGGATCCAAATCAAAAAGGGAAATTAATGGTTGATCCTGAAGCTAAATTGGAGGAAGAACTAATTGTTCGTCCCACCAGTGAAGCGATAATATGGAATACTTACAAAACTTGGATTCAATCCTATCGTGACTTACCAATTTTAGTAAATCAATGGGCTAATGTGGTAAGATGGGAAATGAGAACTCGTTTGTTTTTACGTACTGCTGAATTTTTATGGCAGGAAGGACATACTGCACATGCGACCAAGGAAGAAGCGATTGCAGAAACAGTTCAAATGTTAGATGTGTATGCTGATTTTGCAGAAAATTGGATGGCGATGCCAGTGATCAAAGGAATTAAAACTGCAAGTGAACGATTTGCTGGAGCTGAAGACACATACTGTATAGAAGCTTTGATGCAAGATGGTAAAGCATTACAAGCAGGGACTTCGCACTTTTTAGGACAAAATTTTGCGAAAGCATTTGATGTCAAGTTTAGTGATAAAAATAATAAATTAGAATATGTGTGGGCCACAAGCTGGGGAGTGAGTACCAGATTAATTGGTGGATTGGTGATGACACATAGTGATGATGAAGGTTTGGTGTTACCTCCAAAAATTGCTCCTATTCAAGTTGTCATTGTGCCTATTTATAAAGGGGAAGAACAAAAGGCAATTTTAGATGAAAAAATAGGAACTATGGTGGCTTCCTTTAAAGCTGCGGGTATTCGTGTTAAATATGATCACTCTGATAATGCACGTCCAGGATGGAAATTTGCTGAGTATGAATTAAAAGGAGTGCCTATTCGAATTGCTGTAGGTCCTAGAGATTTAGAAAATAATCAAGTAGAATTGGCGCGTCGTGATACCAAAGAAAAATCATCCGTATCGATGGATGGTTTAACTGAAAACGTTTCAAATTTACTTTCAGAAATTCAAACAAATTTATTTGAGCGCGCTAAAAAATATCGCGATGAACACATCACTGAAGTTCATTCTTGGGATGAGTTTATTCAAACTTTAGATGGGAAAGCGGGTTTTGTTTCTGCACATTGGGATGGAACTGCAGAAACCGAAGAAAAAATAAAAGAATTAACAAAAGCAACCATTCGTTGCATTCCTTTAAATAATAAATTGGAAGAAGGGGTATGTGTCTTAACCGGTAATCCTTCTAAGCAACGTGTTTTATTTGCACGAGCTTATTAAGCGATTAATTGTATGCGACAAAAACCAATTCCTCAAGCACTTTTACCTTTTTTAGAAGGTAAAGTATTGTTGCTTGATAAACCATTAGGTTGGACTTCATTTGACATTGTGAAAAAAGTAAGATGGCTTACTCGCGTGATGAAAGTGGGACATGCGGGGACTTTGGATCCATTGGCCACTGGTTTACTCATTGTGTGTACTGGAAAATTCACCAAGCAAATTAATACTTATATGGGAATGGTGAAAGAATATACCGGGAGTTTGGTTTTAGGAGCCACAACCGATTCTTACGATTTAGAAACCACCCCTCAAAATTTTAAATCCATTGATCACCTCACAAAAGATCAAATTCATCAGGCAACAAAATTATTTTTAGGTGAAATATGGCAAATGCCACCACAACATTCTGCCATTAAAAAAGATGGGAAACCATTGTATTTATCCGCTAGAAAAGGAATTGAAGTAAAAGTAGATCCTAGAAAAGTAAATATTGATTGTTTCGAAATTACAAATATGGATCTGCCATCTATCTCATTTAGAGTGGTATGTTCTACTGGAACATATATAAGAAGCTTGGTAAAAGATTATGGAGAAGCCTTAGGGGTAGGGGCTTATATGAGTGGCTTACGAAGAACCAAAATTGGTCATTTTAATGTGGAAGCTGCTCAAAGTTGGGAACAACTAGAAAATGAAATCAAAGATTTATTACAAGATAATCTAGATTAAAAAGGCAATCCAATTCCAAATTGTAAGGCGTAATTATTTACTTTAGTTCCATTAGGCTTAACTTCACTCCATTTAAAATTTTGAGGATCTAACCATCCATTATTATACAACCTTGTAGGATCTTTTAGTTTCATCGCATAATCTACCCGAATGATGAAATAATTGAAATCAATACGTATACCAGTACCTACTCCTATTGCTAAATCCTGATAGAGTCTGTCTAATTTAAATCCTGCATTAGGATCTTGCTTCGTATCACGAGCATTCCAAATATTTCCCATATCCGTATACAAAGCAGAACCTACTTTATAAGAGCCTACTTGAAATAAAGGGAAACGATATTCAATATTCGCTTCAAGTTGTAAGTCTCCAAAGCGATCAAAATTTTGACTTTTAGCACTGGTATCATAAAAACGAGAACTTCCTAATCCTAATTGACGTAAGCCCCAAGCACGCATACTATAAGGTCCCCCTGCTGTAAATTGTTTGAAGAATGGAAGTTGACCATTCAAAGCGCCTTCGTTACTGTAGTTGTTGCCCCAACCACCCATCGCTCGCCAAGCTAATTCGGAGTATTCAAATTTATATAGTTTACGAATTTCTGCTTCTAGTTTTAAATAGCGATACATATTAGATTTCATAGCAGTGAGCCCTAGTAATCCTCCTGCTTCTTCAATTCCTAGTCTTACATATGTTTTTTCATTGGAATTGTTTGCAGCGTTTCCAGAAGAAATAAAATTGATAGATTGGCTAATGACATTTCCTTCATTAAAGGAGGATCTTAAAAAAGGGTTTAGTAATAATAAACTATCAAGCTTTGAAAATTTATTAATTTGATAAAACTCAATATTAAGAGGTTTGTATATAATGGAAACTTCTTTTGTTTTTTTATTTTTCTTCCATTCATAACCCCAACTGGTGGTGAAGGATTTCAATTGATAGTAATTTAATCTGTCAATGTAGGCACTGTTTAAAGAAAAATTGGTGCGCGCATTATGATTACTTTCATTTTTATTTTGAAAGGGGAGAAGTAAAGAAGGAAAACTGTATGTATGACCTACATTCCATAATAAAGTTTGTGTAAGATTTTCATTATTGTTATTCACATTCAACTCTATACCAGTTCTAAAACTGGTAATAGATGGAATGGATTTTTGTAATACATTTTTATCTCTGTAGGTGACATTTGCCGAAAGTCCTAATAAATTACCTGCGCTAAGTTGAGAAGTATTTCGGCTTCCTTCTATATCAAAACTAAAGCTCCGTCTTAAATAGGGTACTAAAAAATAATGCAAATACACGCTGTCATTTTGAATAGTAGTTCTTGCATCTATTTGTTGCCAAGCACCTAGATTGCTAAATTTATTAAGTGTTTGATAAAATTTAGGTTCATTAAATAATTCTCCTTTTTTTAACATTGCTTGTTCTGCAAATAAGGATGATTTAAATTTTGATTGGGTAAATGATTGTGATATATCTCCTAAGACTTCTGTTTGTGGTAATGGATTTATTAAAATACTATCTGGGTTGTCTGATAATTTCAAATCACTATAAAATATTTGTTGGCCAATAGGGTAAGCTTTGGTAATAGTAGCGTTGGTATTTCTTAGTTGAATTGTTACTTTCCAGCTGGGATTTTTTTCTTTATATAATCGGGCAGCTGCTAATTGGTTCATTTGATCTAAAGGATCTAATTTTAGCTGCATTAAAGCTTGATTGACAGTGTCAATTTCTGCAAATATTTTTTCTTTCGTAAAATAGTAATAACCATTAGATCTAAAAAGTGCTACTAAACGATCTAATTCATTGTTTACATTTTCGTTTGAAAAAGCGTCCCCTTTTTTTAGGTAGGAACTTGCCCTATTATCCATTGCTAGTTTTTGAAGTGTTGGTTGATTTAATGCATAAGTAATCGTGTCCAAAAGTGTTTTTTTGTTCAAATTTACCCACATTGTAATCTTTGTTCTCCATTCGTTGTTAATAGTGTCGGTGCTTACCTGTGGATCCAGGACTGCCTGGTGATATCCTTTAGATGCCAAAAAGGCTTGCATGTATTGTAAGGTTCTTGCCATTCTTTCAGGCTGGTAAGTGATTGGTTGAACTACTGTGCTAAATAAACCAAATTGCCTAATTCTTTTAACTTGTAAACTGTCGTCCCAGTAATTATTTAATTCCAATCCTAAACTTTGTTGAGCAGCTTTGTTTTCTGCATCCTTTAGGATAATTTTATTTTCAAAAACAAAAGGGATTTGTTTGGGATAATCATGAACCAGTGCTTTTTTGACATCTGCACAGCTACTTAAAAAAAATAAAAGGCTCACAAGACATAATCTTGCTAATAAACTAATATTTTTAAGCTTCAATAACGGCATGTTACCCATGAATAATAATGAGCTCAAATATATTCAATCTTTCGCCCATAAAAAACATTGGGACCAAGAATCTGTATTTATTGTAGAAGGGCCTAAGTTGTTACAGGAAGTCATGCAAAGTGATTGGGTGATTGAAAAAATCTTTGCCACTAAAGAATGGCTTGATGCACAAACAGTCTTAAATGCTCCGCATGAACTCATTGACGATATTTTATTAGGTAGAATGAGCCAACTAAAACAACCCAATCAAGTATTGGCTTTAGTGCACAAAAAGCATGACGCATCCCCTTTGGCTTTACAAGGTCAATTTACATTGGTATTAGATGGTATTCAAGATCCAGGAAATGTGGGTACCATCATAAGAACTGCAGATTGGTTTGGAATAAAGCAAATTATTGTTAGTGCCGACTCCGCTCAATTATACAATCCTAAAGTTTTGCAAAGTACCATGGGTAGTTTTTTGCGTGTCAAAGTGCAAGTGCAAAATTTGGAAGAAACACTCTCTAATCATTTATTTCCAGTATATGGAGCTTTATTGAATGGAAGGAGCGTATTTGAAACAAAGATGGATAAAGAAGGGTTATTGGTTATAGGAAATGAATCAAAAGGGATTCGTCAAAATATAATGCCTTTTATAAAACATCCCATTACGATTCCAAATTTTGGAGCAGCTGAATCCCTGAATGCTGCAGTGGCTACGGGTATCATTTTAGCTAGTCAAAAATAAAGTAAACGCAGCTACACCCATGTTAACTTTAAAAAACTTTTAATCAAATCGAATAGCAGCTGCTGGAGAAATACGCTTAATCCATAATGTAGGTAGCAAAAACGATAAGTAACAAATTACTGCCGTTCCAAGTATCACGCCTGCAATTTGAACGGGTACAATTTGAATGGGTAAGGTTTTCACAAAATAGGCAGATTCATCTAATTGAATCCAACCATATTTTAGCTGTAATAATGAAAGTCCAATTCCTATGAATGATCCAATAAGAATTCCTGTCCAAGCAATAAAGCTGGCTTGGTACATGAATATTTTTTGGATAAAACCAGGTGTTGCACCCATGGCAGAAAAGTTGCCAATCATGGGAATTCGTTCCAACATGAGAATAAATAAGCAAGTAATCAAATTAATGATTGCTATTAACAACATAATAGTGATGGCCACATTTCTATTGATGTTTTGTACTCCTATCCAATCAAAAATTTGTGGGTAATAATTTGGAATCGTGGTAGATACCCAATTAGCAGGTAATTGTGATTGAATTTTATTTTTAATACTATCAAGTTGATCCGATTGGTATAAGGTGACAGTATATCCATCTACTGTCATATTGGTA
>JAFMJX010000007.1 GCA_017853235.1 Chitinophagaceae bacterium
CCAATCTATTGATAGTGTTAAAGCAGGAATAAAGAAAGTATATACTTTAACGAACAGCAATAATTTTGATTTCTTAAATAAGGGTGCTCAATTAAGTTACAAGCATTTATTTGCCGAAAAAGGACACGAATTAACTGCTGATTACAATTACAACGAAAGCAATAGCAATAGTTGGTCAAACATAAACTCTATTATCTTAAATCAAAAAAGCAATGGTGTTGGTAATAGTAAAAACTATACCACAAATGTTGACTATGCACGCGAATTTGCTGGTGAAGTGAAATTTGAAGCAGGGATGCGTATCAATATTAGAGATGAATTTAACAGCAGAGACCAATTTAGAAATAACGTGTTTTTGAGCAGCATCAGCAATAAATACAAATATGGCGAAAGCATTTCTGCTGGTTATTTAAATTTAAGCGGTAAGAAAAATAATTTAAGTTATCAATTTGGACTAAGAGCCGAAAACCGAACCTTCACTGTTGATGTGCAAAATCATGCAGGAAAAGATTCACTACATTTTAAAACCTCACTTCCAATTTCTCTTTTCCCTAGTGCATTTGTAACTTATAAATTGAATGATAAAAATGATCTTCAATTAAACTATTCTAAACGCATCAATGCCCCCAACTTTTTTCAACTACAACCTTTTCCAGACTATAGTGATCCTCAAAATATTTCTGTGGGTAACCCTGGCTTAAAACCACAATTTACTCACTCCATTGAGCTCAACTATAATAATGCATACAAAAAAGGATCTAACTTGTTAGCGAGTGTATATTACAAATATAGCACCGACTTAATTACGAACTATATATACAAAGCCATCAATCCTACGACCAATGATAGTGCTTATTACAGTTCTTATATTAATGCCAATACAGCTATTACTTATGGATTAGAAATAAGTAATAAAACCGCTGTAGCAAAATGGTGGGACTTAAATTTAAGTTTCAACTTATTTAATTCTTCCATTCAAGCAACCATCCCTGGTCAAAATGTAGATAATAATTTAACAAGCTGGTTTAGTAAAATGAACAATACATTTAAACTACCCAATGGATATTCTTTCCAATTTAGTGGTCAATACCAAGCTAAAACAATTTTACCTCCAGGTGGTTCTGGAAGTGGTGGAGGTGGATTTGGTGGCCGTGGTGGCGGCGGTATGGGTGGAGGTGGATTTGGTGGCCCTCAATCTACTGCACAAGGATACAATTTCCCGTTCTTCGATTTTGATATGGCATTGAAAAAAGATTGGACTTTATCTGGAGGCAGAACAGCTAGCTTATCTTTAAGCGTAAGTGATGTATTTAAAACCAGAGTAAATAAAACTTATTCTGAAAGCCAATACTTCACTCAAAACGTAACTAGAATTAGGGATCAACAATTCTTTAGATTAAACTTCTCCTATCGCTTTGGTAAATTTGATGTAAACTTATTACGTAGAAAAAATAACAAGATGGAAGATGGCGGTGCTATGGATCAAATGCAACAATAAAAATAATTGCTAAAACAATAGTAAATTAAAACCCATAGATGGACTTACTTGAAAAAGAAGTTTATTTATGGGTTTTTCCTTGTAGCATAGGCACAAAAGAAAATTCATCAAAGGATTCTTTTTTAGCGCTTCCATCACGTTTTTTAGTGAGTCTTAGCATTCGCTGAGCAGTTTCAGATTCATCCACTGGAATCACCATTTGACCTCTTACTTTTAATTGTTCCCATAATTTTTCAGGGATAGAAGGCGCTGCAGCTGTAATTAATATTTTATCAAAGGGAGCTAAATGAGGCAACCCCTCAAATCCATCTCCAAAAAAGAATTGTATATCAGGATAATTTTCTTTAAAAATATACTTTGAAGTTTGATCAAATAATTGCTTCTGCCGTTCAATAGTAAAAACCCTGGCACCCATTTCTGCCAATACGGTTGTTTGATACATACTACCGGTTCCTATTTCAAGTACTTTTTCTCCTTTTTTTATTTGCAGTAGTTGTGTTTGATATGCCACCGTGTAGGGTTGTGAAATAGTTTGGTTTGCAGCAATAGGAAAAGCACGATCCTCGTATGCAATTTTATCAAATGCTGAATCTAGGAAAAAATGTCTGGGGATATTACCAATAGCAGACAATACTTTTTCATCAGTAATCCCTTTTTCTTGTAATAATTGAACCAATTGCCTTCTTAATCCTTTGTGCAAATAAGCGTCTTCTAATTTTCGCATGCCTTGAGTTTATTGTAACTGCATATCTGCAATAATACCTTTTATTTTATTTTGCAAAATTGCATAAGTAGCATCAAATGCAGCTGCATTTTGCAAACTTGTATGTACACTAAAATAAAATTTAATTTTAGGCTCTGTGCCAGAAGGTCTTGCCGAAATTTTACTACCATCTTGAGTTATAAATTGCAAAACATTACTTTTTGGTAAATGAATTGCCCAAGTCTCGCCTGTCATTAAATTTTTACCCAATTGTAATTCATAATCCAATAAAATTTCTACAGCAGCCCCATTTATAGTTGCAGGAGGCGATGTGCGATAGCCTTCCATCATAGCCTTGATTTCTTGTTGACCATTCATCCCTTTTTTTGTAATACTTATTAAAGTTTCATAATAAAAGCCATATTGGATGTACAATTCAATCATTTTATCAAAAAGGGATTTTCCTTTGCTCTTTTCATAGGCAGCCATTTCACAAAGTAATGCCACAGCACTTATGGCATCTTTATCTCTAATTTGATCTCCAATCATTAACCCAAAGCTTTCTTCACCTCCAATAATATAATTTTCTTTGCCTTCTTTTTCTTTTATCAATTCGGCAATCCATTTAAACCCAGTTAATACATTGTAGCAATTGACTGCATTTTGCTTTGCTACTTCATTAATCATCTCGGTAGTCACAATTGTAGTAATGACCATGTCATTTGGCTGGGCAATTCCTTTTGCCTTTCTTGCTTCCATCATGTATGCAAAGGCCAGCACTGCAGTTTGATTGCCATTCATTAAGACCCATTCACCCTGATGATTTTTCACACCAATACCCACTCTATCCGCATCTGGATCGGTTCCTAATAATATATCCGCATCTAAAGCTTTCGCTTTTGCCAAACCAATACTCATGGTTTCGCTTTCTTCTGGATTGGGATATTTTACTGTTGGGAAATTACCATCAGGAGTAGATTGTTCCTCTACCACAGTCACATTAGAAAAGCCAAATGCTTGAAGCACTTGAGGCACCAATGTAATACCCGTTCCATGAATTGGAGTATAAACAATTTTTAAATCATGTTGCTTTGCAATTACTTCAGGGTAAACACTCAATGACTTTAACATATTAATATAAGCCGCATCTAATTCTTTTCCTATCAAAGATATTAGCGCTTCTCCTCCACTCCATTTCACATCATCCACCGATTGAATAGCTTCCACCTCTTTGATTACATTTTTATCATGTGGTGGCACTAATTGTCCCCCATCACTCCAATAAGCCTTATACCCATTATATTCTTTAGGATTATGGGATGCAGTACAAACCACTCCTGCTTTACATTTCAAATGACGAATTGCAAAACTCAATTCGGGGGTGGGCCTTAGTGATTCAAAAAGGTATACCTGAATTCCATTAGCAGCAAATACTTGAGCAGTTGTTTCAGCAAAAAATCGTGCATTATTTCGACTATCATGGCCAATGGCGACTGCTATTTTTTCGCCCGGATAAGTTTTTAATAAATAATTTGAAAACCCTTGCGTAGCCATTCCAATTGTATATTTATTAATACGATTGGTCCCCACTCCCATAATACCTCTTAATCCTCCCGTTCCAAATTCCAAATTTTGATAAAAAGAATCTTCTAATTCTTCTCTATTATTTGACTGCATTGCACGAATGGCTTGCTGGGTGGATTCATCATAATTACCCTCCAACCATGTTTTCACATTTACCTCAATTTGCTGACTCATAATTTTTTATTTAATGATCTTTATGTTATCTACGAAATAACCCATGGCCGGCAATTTTAAGAAATATTAGCAATTCCACCAATTCGTTGCTCCGTATTTATTAATATTAATGTTTAAATTTGATTTTTCCAAGTATGCATAAAAGAAGCTTTTTATTATTAGGATGCTTATGTGTAGCAATCATTTGCTTCGCACAACAAAAAGATTCGCTCCCTTTTGAGCATGCTGATTCCTCAACCCTATTGAAAAAAAGACTTTTATTAGTTACAAAATTACAAACTTTAGGCTACGGAGGTTCATTACTCGCATTAAATCAAGCATGGTATGCCCACTATCCTCGAAGTGGTTTTCATTTTTATAATGATGGTGGTGAATGGTTGAAGATGGATAAAGTGGGGCATGCTTATAGCGCCTATCAATTAAGTCGGATAGGTCATACTTCTTGGCAATGGGCTGGCGCCTCTACTCAAAAAGCTATTCTATATGCTAGTGTCACTGGGATAGGTTATCAAACCATCATTGAAACACTAGATGGATTTTCAAGTCAATGGGGCTGGAGTTGGAATGACATGGCAGCAAATACTTTAGGTACGGCTATTTGGGCCAGCCAACAATGGGCTTGGAACACTCAAAAAGTTAGACTTAAATTTAGCGCCCACTATAACAAATACAGTGACCCACAATTAGAAGCCAGGAGCAATCAATATTTTGGTGGCTTTTTCCCTGAAAGATTACTCAAAGACTATAACGCTCAAACCTATTGGCTAAGTGCGAATATTCACTCCTTTTTTCCAAAAACCCATGCTCCTAAATGGTTAAACGTGGCAGTAGGCTATGGAGCCGAAAATATGTTTGGTGGCTATCAAAATACTTGGACAGCCGCTTCTACATTTATGGACAGAACCGATTTAAAAAGATACCCTCAATGGTATTTGTCCTTGGATGTTGATTTTGAAAAAATCCCCACCAAAAGCAAAGCCGTTAAATCTTTATTATTTGTACTTAACTCAATTAAATTTCCGGCACCTACATTGATACTCTCCAATGGCAAATGGTCCAGTCAATGGATGTATTATTAATCATATAGTTTTTTGTCTTTTTTGAGTGACACAACCCTCAAATGATTTAATTTTAGGTATTCTTTTAAGCACCTATTATGGAAGTATATAGCCAATTATGTTTTTTGATAATAACACTTGTTGCCATTGGCTGGTTTGCAAAAAGATTGTGGGTAATTCGTAAAACTATTTTATTAGGAAAACCATTTGAAGCGTATGATCAACCTTTGTTGAGATGGAAAAATGTTTTGTTGTTAGCATTAGGCCAAAAAAAGATGTTTCGTAAACCATTTGTTGCAATCATGCATCTCCTTGTTTACATTGGCTTTATTATCATCAATATTGAATTAGTTGAAATTATAGCTGACGGCATTTTAGGGACACATCGTATTTTTGAAAAACCATTAGGGTCTTTATACCCTATTTTAATTAATTCATTTGAAATTCTTGCAGTATTGGTGTTGGCAGCTTGTGTTGTTTTTTTAATTCGTCGTAATGTTCTAAAATTAAAAAGGTTCCTAAGTCAAGATTTAAATGGGTGGCCACGTTCTGATGCCAATTACATTTTAATCGCAGAAATCATTTTAATGAGTTTATTTTTAATAATGAATACGGCGGAGTCCAATACTTCATTCATTATTTCTTCTCATTTAAAATTTTATTTCAATTCATTTTCAACTTTGCAACTTAGTACAATCGAACATAGCGCATGGTGGTTGCATATTCTTGGCATTTATGCTTTTATGAATTACTTGCCATACTCAAAACATTTGCATATAATTTTAGCTTTCCCTAACGCCTATTATGCTCCCTTAACCGCCAAAGGAACGATGCATAATATGGCAATGATTCAAAATGAAGTATTGTATGCGATGCAACCCGAATTAGCACCTAAAAATGCAGTTGCACCTGAAAGTTTTGGCGCAAAAGAAGCTACAGATCTTACCTGGAAAAATATTTTGGATGCATATAGTTGTACAGAATGTGGGAGATGTTCTATGGCATGTCCTGCCAATACCACTGGTAAATTATTGAGCCCTCGAAAAATAATGATGTCTACCAGAGATAGAATGGAAAGTATTTCAAAAAATATTTCAATAAATAATGTTTTTGTCCCAGACGGAAAAACTCTTTTACATGATTATATCACAGTGGAGGAATTGAGGGCTTGCACCACTTGTAATGCTTGCGTAGAAGAATGCCCAGTAAGCATCTCTCCTATGGATATTATTTTGGAATTAAGACGTTCACTCATTATGGAGGAAAGTAATGCTCCTTCGGAATGGAACAGCATGTTTAGTAATATTGAAAATAATTTCGCTCCTTGGAAATTTTCTCCCGATGACAGAGATGCTTGGACAAAACAGGATTAAAAATGAATATATGAAGGTGAATACAATGGCAGAAATGGCGGCGAGTGGTCAAACCCCCGATGTTTTATTTTGGGTTGGATGTGCTGGAAGTTTTGATCAAAGAGCTCAAAAAATTACCAAAGCTTTTGCGACCATTTTAGAAAAAGCAGGAATTCATTACGCTATATTAGGAAAAGAAGAAGCTTGCACAGGTGACCCTGCAAGACGCGCTGGAAATGAGTTTATGTTTCAAATGATGGCCTATCAAAATATTCAAATTTTAAATGGTTATGGCATTCAAAAAATTGTAACTACTTGTCCGCATTGTTTTAATACTTTAAAAAATGAATACCCCGTCTTAGGTGGGAATTATGAAGTCATTCACCACACTCAATTTTTACAAGAATTAATCGAATCAGGAAAAATTAAAATAACGGATAGTAATGAATGGGCTGGGAAAACAATAACTTATCATGACAGTTGTTATTTAGGAAGATCCAATGGAATTTATGAAGCTCCTCGAAAAGTGTTAGAAAGTTTGTCTTTAGAGTTAAAAGAAATGAAGCGATGCAAATCCAATGGCTTGTGTTGTGGAGCAGGCGGTGCACAAATGTTTAAAGAAGAAGAAAAAGGAGACCAAAGAGTCAATACTGAAAGAGCAAATGAAGCATTAGAGACTAAAACAAGTTGTGTGGCAAGTGCCTGCCCTTTTTGTAATACAATGCTTTCCGACGGTATCAATAACCGAGCAGAAGCCACTTCAACTCCAGTTTTAGATATTGCCGAAATAGTAGCTCAAGCCATCCAATAAATACAAAAATTATGACAGTGCATTTGCCAAATATATTACCCACCCATTTTCATCCACAATCTAAAGTTTGGATTTATCAAGCCAACCGAATATTTACGATGAATGAAATATTTGAAATAGAGTCTATATTAGAAAACTTTGTTGATCAATGGAAAAGTCATGGTGCTCCTGTGAAAGGATTTGCTACAATTTTATATGGCCAATTCATTATTTTAATGGCTGATGAAAGTATCACAAGTGTAGGCGGTTGCAGTACAGATAGCTCTGTACATATTATCAAAGAAATTGAAAAAAAGTTTGGACTTCAGATGTTCAATAGAGAATTACTTGCATTTTGGATAAAAGATAAAGTGCAAACTGTTCCTTATTCACAAGTGGGGTATGCTATTGAAAATGGAATCCTTGCCAAAGACAGTTTGTATTTTAATAATTTGGTTAATAACAAAGCAGATATGGAAGCGCAATGGCTTCAACCTCTATCTGAAAGTTGGCTAGGTAAAAAATTTATAAAATAACTTATGAGTGACTTAAAAGTATACGCAATTCCAAATTGCAATACAGTAAAAAAAGCTTTAGACTGGCTCAAAGCAAATAAAATTTCTTATGAATTTCATGATTATAAGAAATTGGGAATCTCTGTACCTGTTTTACAAAAATGGATTAAACAAGTGGGATGGGAAAGTTTAATCAATAAAAAAGGAGCCACTTGGAGACAATTAGACCCTAAAATACAGGCTACTATAACCACACAAAAAGCAGCTATCAAATTAATGACGGAAAAAACTTCTATTATTAAACGACCTTTACTAGAAAAAAATGAAAAAGTGATTGCTATAGGTTTTGAAGAAGTTGAATACAAAAAAGCCTTGAAGTAGTTCAAGGCTTTTTTGTATTATATGAGTCCATTGTTCATTTACTTCAAGTTCGTTTTTAAGAAGCTATCTAATGCATCTCCTCTTAAATCTTTTGCAATAATCTTTCCATTAGGATCTAAAATAAAGCTAGCTGGAATACTTTGAATTCCAAATTGGACTGCTACGGCATTATTCCAATATTTTAAATCACTGACGTGTGTCCAAGTTAACCCATCTTTTTTAATTGCCTCCAACCACTTTGATTTATCTTGGTCGAGACTTACACTCAGAATTGTGAAATTTTTATCTTTATATTGATTATAGGCTTTTACCACATTTGGATTTTCTGCACGACATGGACCACACCAACTAGCCCAAAAATCTACCAATAAATATTTACCTCTGAAAGAAGATAAGCTTACTAATTTACCATTCACATCATTTTGTTTGAACTCGGGCATCACAGATCCAATCTTTCCAAATCCAGCACTTGCTAAAGTTTTATTAATCACTTCAGCAAAAGGTCCTTTTTTTGCATCACCCCCTAATAATTCAAAATATTTTGCTAAATCATCTTTGACAGTGGGAAATATATTTGCAAACTGAAATAAGAAAAATGTGGTGACCGCCGATTGACTATTCATCTTACTCATATCTAAATAAGTATTAATTAATTCAGCAGACTGCTTCTCTCCAACTTGTGCAATAGAATCCTTTAATGCTTGATTTTTTTCAACTTGCACCGCTTGTAATGATTTAAAATAAGCTTCCATTTTAGGATTTAATGCACTCATATAATTTTGATAAATCTTATGAGTGGGGGAACCTGCATAATTTAATGTTGCAACGGATAATATATCACCAGAAATAGTCAAATTTTCATTACTTAAAAATAAAGGCAGTTTAATTGCAGCTAAATTTGGAGCCAAGCCGGTCCCAGAAAATCCTACCACAAATATCCCAGGAAATTCAGTGGTTGCTTTTAAATTAAATTTTCCGCCCACTACTTTATCTGTTGAAACTTCTTTATTTGCCATACCATCTAATAAAGTAATGATGGTATTGTCTGGAATATTTTTAATGTCGCCTTTTATGGTTAAACCTTGTGCTGAAGCTGCAGTAAAAGCAATTAAAGCAATGACGTTAAATACAATTTTTTTCATGTAAGTTTTTTAAAATTTTCAAGTACCAAATATAGGATTTACTTTTTATGTCTTTGTGCTAAAATTTCAACCACATCCTTCAAAGTATACCCTTTTGCCTGCAGGAGGATTAAATAGTGAAATAACAAGTCTGCAGATTCGTTCAAGAATAGCTCCTTATTATCATCTTTTGCCTCAATGACCATTTCTACAGCCTCCTCCCCCACTTTTTGTGCAATTTTGTTCACTCCTTTGGCAAACAAGCTGGCAACATAAGAACTTTCTGAAGGAGCTGATTTTCTATCATTAATCACTTTTTCAAGCGTATCCAAAAAATTGGGCTCATTGGATTCACCCCAACAGGTACCAGTTCCTTCGTGACAAACGGGACCCAAAGGAACTGCTTGAATAAGTATGGTATCTTGATCACAATCCAATTGCATTGAAATAAAATTTAAATAATGGCCACTTTCTTCTCCTTTGGTCCAAAGTCTATTTTTTGATCTACTATAAAAAGTCACTTTTTTTAAATTTTGAGTTGTCTCTACGGCAGCTTGATTCATAAAACCAAGCATCAAAACTTTTCGTGTATTTGCATCCTGAACGATGGCGGGAACTAACCCATCTGTATATTTATTGAAATTGATTGTCATACTAATATGTAATTATTTAAAAATTGTGATTGAACATTTTTGATTACTGTAAAATGGGTATTGAATAAGTTGCATTTTTTATTTTAAAATATTTCTAATTAATATTTGTTAATTCATCATTCATTTACAAACGCATGGTGATTCCTTTTTGACTTAACCCATTTTTTAAATGTGGTATTGACATTTCTTTGTAATGAAAAATACTAGCAGCTAAAGCAGCATCTGCCTTACCTTCCGTAAAAACATCATAAAAATGTTGCTCAGTTCCACCTCCTCCAGAGGCAATAATAGGAACAGGCAGCGCCATAGCCAATTGCGAGGTAATATCTAAGGCAAAACCTTGTTTGGTGCCATCATGATTCATTGAAGTCAATAAAATTTCACCTACTCCTAAACTTACCGCTTGATTAGCCCAATCTTTCACTAGACGATTGGTTTTTGTGCGCCCTCCATGCAAATAGACATACCATTCATCATCCTCCTCTTTTTTAGCATCAATTGCTAATACGACACATTGGCTCCCAAAATTTTTTGCAATCAGCTCAATTAAAAAAGGATTTTCAAAGGCTGCAGTATTGATTGAAATTTTATCAGCTCCATTTTGCAATAAAACACTCACATCATCTATGGATCGAATACCCCCTCCCACCGTAAAAGGAATGTTTATTCGATGAGCAATTTTATTCACTAACTCACTTAATGTTTTTCTTTTTTCAACGGTAGCGGTGATGTCTAAAAAAACGAGTTCATCTGCACCTTGAGCAGCATATAATGCAGCTAACGTTACCGGATCTCCAGCATCTTTGATATCTTCAAAATTAACTCCCTTTACAGTTCGTCCATCTTTAATATCTAAACAGGGTATAATTCTCTTGGTTAACATTATATTGAATTAAATTCTGATAGTTGTTGTAAAGAAATTTTATTTTCATAGATTGCTTTTCCCAGAATCACTCCTCTACACCCAATAGTTTTTAAAGAATGTAAATCAGCTAATTGACTAACTCCTCCACTAGCAATGAAATGCAACGCGGGAAATTGTTGGATGATTTTTTGATACAACAAAATGGAAGGACCTTCCATTTTGCCATCTTTTTTTATATCTGTACAAAAAAGTTGATGCACCCCCTTTTCCATATATGATTGAATAAACCCGATAATATCAATATTTGTTTTTTCAAGCCATCCACCAATTGCAATTTTTTCTTCATATACATCAGCTCCTAATAAAAAGGAGGATGCTCCAAATTTTGACAGCCATTGTTCAAAAACGGCAGGACTTTTTACTGCCAAACTTCCTATGGTTGCATAAGTAGCTCCAGTATCTAAAACTGTTTTCAAAGTAGCTTCGGATTTGATGCCACCTCCAAAATCAATTATCAAATTAGTTTTATTTGCAATTTTTTCAAGCACTTTCCAATTCACTACTTCACCTGCTTTAGCACCATCTAAATCCACCAAATGCAATCTTTGCAACCCAAATCCTTCAAATTTTTTTGCTACTTCCAAGGGATCTTCATGATACACTTTTTTTTGCGCATAGTCCCCTTGAGTTAATCTAACACATTTACCTTCTATAATATCTATCGCTGGAATTATTTGCATTTTTTAGAAATTCATTAAATATGAATAAAATTTTGTAAAATTTGTTCCCCTATTGCTGCTGATTTTTCTGGATGAAACTGAACCCCATAAAAATTATCCTTTTGTAAGGCACTACTATAAGGTTGAATATAATGTGTAGTTGCAATCGTATACTCACTTAATTCAGCATAATATCCATGTACAAAATAAGCATAACTTTTCTCAGGTATTTGATGAAACAAATTAGTCTTTAATTGAGATATGGTATTCCAACCCATTTGAGGTACTTTGATGGTAGGAGTATCTGAAGTAAAGTACTTTACCTTATTTTCAAAAATACCCAAACATGTGGTTTCATTCTCCTCCGAATGTGCACACATGAGCTGCATACCTAAACAGATACCTAATACTGGTTGTTTTAAATTTTGAATTAATTGATCCAAATTTCTTTCTTGTAAATATTGCATAGCAGTTCTAGCTTCTCCTACGCCTGGAAAAATAACTTTATCTGCTTTTTGAATTTGCTCAGCATCATCTGTCACTAAAGCACTCAAACCTATTCTTTCTAATGCATACAAAACAGATTGTATGTTACCAGCATTATATTTAACAATTGCTATATTCATTTTTATTGTTTAACCCAATACTTGTTTCAAAAAATTTTGGGTAGTTTCTTCAATTGAATTCCCTTTAGATAAAGCCTTTATATAAGCAGAACCTATGATAGCACCTTGAGCATATTGATTCACAGCCTCAAAACTAGCTTTATCTTTAATGCCAAAGCCTACTAATAAAGGATTTTTTAAAGATAATCCTTGAAGTTTTTGAAGATAATGAGCTACTTTATTGAAATCCGTATCTTTTCCTGTGGTTGCTGAGGAGCTTACTGCATACAAAAACCCAGCGCTTACACTATCTAATTTTAAAATTCGATCTACTTTGGTTTCCGGTGTGACTAAAAAAATAAAATCAAGGCCGTATTTTTTAAATAAATTACCATATTGTTGTTCAAATTCAAAGAGAGGCAAGTCGGGTAGAATCAATCCGTCAATACCTACCTCTTTTGCATTTTTACAAAATTCTTCTATCCCAAACTGTAAAATAGGATTTAAATATCCCATCAATACAACAGGAATATGAATCGTTTTTCGCATTTCCTTTAATTGATCAAATAATATTGAAATGGTCATTCCATTTTCTAATGCAATTTGACTACTTTGCTGAATGACTTCCCCGTCAGCCAATGGATCACTATATGGCATACCCAGCTCAATAATATTCGCACCATGTTTTTGTACACTTTGCATCACTTCCAATGTACTTTGCAATTTAGGATAGCCGGCTGTGCAATATACATTTAGCACTTTATTTTTTTGCTGATCAAATAAATTAGATAATCTGGACATATTGAAAATTAGTTGAATAAATGTTGTTATAATTTTTTATAAAAATTGCATGTAAGTTGATAAATCTTTATCCCCTCTACCACTTAAACAAACGACTACCACATCTGTTGATTTTAAACCAAGTTTGGGTAATACAGAAAATGCATGCGCTGTTTCTAATGCTGGAATAATCCCTTCAGTTTTTGAAACATGAAAAGCAGATGCTAAGGCTTCCTCATCAGTGGCACTTAAAAATGTACCTCTTTTACTTTCATATAAAAAAGCATGTAATGGACCAATACCAGGATAATCTAAACCTGCAGAAATACTATGGGGCTCCGTTACTTGACCATCGGCAGTTTGCATTAAAATACTTTTGCTGCCATGTAAAATGCCTGGTGTTCCTAATTGTGTGGTGGCTGCGCTCAAGCCAGAATGCACCCCATGACCCGCTGCTTCTACCGCGACCAATGCTACCGATAGATCATTTAAAAAATGATAAAAAGCACCAGCGGCATTACTTCCGCCACCCACACAAGCTACCACATGCGTGGGCAACTCGGTGCCGGTTTGCTTTAATAATTGAGTTCTTATTTCGGCGCTAATTACACTTTGAAACTTTGCAACCATATCAGGATAGGGATGCGGACCTACTACACTTCCAATGATGTAATGCGTTTCATTGGGCTCATTGATCCATGCACGAATTGCTTCATTGGTGGCATCTTTTAAAGTTTTGCTGCCACTGGTTGCCGGAACTACTGTAGCTCCTAACATTTTCATGCGTGCAACATTAGGCGCTTGCCTATCAATATCTTTTTCTCCCATATATACCACACATTCCATTCCCTTTAAAGCACATACCGTGGCTGTAGCCACACCATGCTGGCCAGCGCCAGTTTCTGCAATAATCTTCTTTTTGCCTAAACGTTGGGCTAATAAAATTTGACCAATAGTGTTATTAATTTTATGTGCACCAGTATGACATAAATCTTCTCTTTTTAAATAAATAGTAGCCCCTAGTTCATGACTTAAACGCTCTGCTTTAAATAAAGGTGTTGGACGTCCAACATAATCTTTTAACAATGCATGAAACTCCTTTTGAAAATCAGGATCTTGCATGATTTGTAAATATTGATTTTTTAAATGCTCCACATTTGCGAATAACATTTCAGGAATGTACGCTCCGCCATAATTACCATAGTATCCTTCCTGATTAGGAGTTTGAAAATCAATTGCGCTGTTAATGATTGACATCTTGTATAAATTTTTTAATTTTTTCGATTTGTTTTACACCTGGTTTTTCTTCAAATTGACTATTTAAATCAACAGCCAGCATCGTTTTACCCGCTTTGGTTCCCGCCATCACTTGAATCCCTTGCACATCATTGATTCCAATCCCCCCACTTAAGAAAAAAGGAGTTGGGATAGATGCACTTTTAATAATTTCCCAATTAAAATGTTGTCCCGTGCCACCATACCATTGACTATCGGTATCAAATAAAAAATAATCCACTGCCAAAACATACTCCTCAAAATTAGGAAAGGAATCGCCCACTCTAAATACTTTAATGGTACTCACTTCCTCTTGAACACGTTTACAATATGCAACTGTTTCATCCCCGTGTAATTGGACCATATCCAATTGAGCTGTTTTTATGATATCTAAAATGGAAGTGAGTGGCTCATTTACAAATACTCCAACTTTTTTAGCTTGTGTTAATTGCAAATCAGCAATATCCTGAAGAGTATTTTTGGTTAAAACAAACCTTTTAGACGCAGGGTAAAAAATAAAACCAATATAGGCTACTCCCATCTCGTCTAATTGCTTGACTTGCTCCATTTGAGTCATACCACATACTTTAATTTGCATTTTGATCCCATTTTATTTGTTGAGAAAATGTTTCAAAAGCTTTTGCAGGAGATTCCTGTTTCATAAAATACTCCCCCATTAAAAATCCATCAAATCCTTCCTTTTTTAATAAATGGTAGGTTGTAATATCATATATGCCGCTTTCCGCTATACATAACATTTCTTTAGGTAAGCTGTCTTTTAATTGTAAAGAATGATCAATAGTAACTTCAAAAGATTTTAAACTACGATTATTCACACCAACCATATCAATTTGAGGACAAATGTGACTTAACTCAGATGCATCATGCAATTCCAACAATACTTCCATGCCCAGCCCCTTGGCAGTTGTTGCTAATGAAATTACCATTGCAGGAGTTAAACATGCAGCTATTAGTAATATCACCGACGCACCATAGGCTTTCGCTTCTAATATTTGAAATTCATCAATAATAAATTCCTTTCTTAAAACTGGAATGGGTTGTTGTACTGCAATGGATAAATCAGCTAGGCTTCCCCCAAAAAAAGTAGTGTCTGTCAATACCGATATGCCAGCGGCCCCAAACTGAGTATAAGCATGGGTCACTTCATAAACCGATGCCTTATTATTTATAATACCCTTAGAAGGAGATTGTCTTTTAAATTCGGCAATGATGCCAGTGGTATTGGGTTGCAATAAATTATTTGTCAAGGATGTACAAGCATTTTTAAATAAAGGCATGCGTTCTAATTCCATGGCATTGACTTGCTGTTTACGCTCAGCCACCTCTTTCATTTTATGGGCAACAATGTTGGCTAAAATATCACTCATTGCAATTGAATTAATTTTTGTAAACAATTATTTGCCGCCCCCGATTCCAAACTAGTAACCGCTGCTTGAAAAGCAGTTTCATAATTGGAAAACTTTCCTGTCACATGCAATGCCATAGCTGCATTGGCTAATACCACTGCATTTTGAGACCAAGTTCCTTTACCTTGTATAATATTTTTAAAAATATTGGCTGCATCTTGAACACTGTCCCCTCCTTTCAATTCATCTGCATACACTTTCTTTTTACCCAATTGATAAGGTGTCCAAATTGATTCCCCATGATGCGTAATGATCTTAGTATCCGTTGTTAATGAAATTTCATCATAACCATCCAAACTATGTAAAATGGTAAACTCCTTTTGTAATAATTGCAATACATAATTATAAATTCTTGCCATTTCTAAATTATATACCCCAATGAGTTGATATTTAGGTTGTGCGGGATTTACAATGGGGCCTAACATGTTAAAAAAGGTTCTGACACCTAAATTCCTTCTCAATGGCCCTACTGTTTTTAAAGCAGGGTGAAACAAGGGAGCATGCAAAAAACAAATATTGGCTTCCTGTACTTCTTTGGCTAATTGTGTTTCATCATTTTTAAAAGTATACCCTAATTGCTCCATGACGTTGGAAGCGCCACTCACACTTGAAGCACCATAATTACCATGTTTTACTACTTTTTGGCCTGTGCCAGCAACAATAAAACAAGCCAGAGTAGAAATATTAAAAGTATCTTTTCCGTCACCTCCAGTCCCAACAATATCAATGATATCAGTCACCCCCACATTCACTTTTACAGCCAACTCCAATAATGCGTCTCTAAATCCCATCAATTCATCTATAGTAATACTTCGCATTAGATAAACACTTATGAATGAAGTAATCTCATGCTCATTATATTTACCACTGGAAATATCTACCAATACTTCTTTGGCTTGTTCCCTAGACAAACTTTTATGTTCAAATAAATATTGTAAAATTTTTTTCATACCCTTTTTTGAATTAAATACTATGCAATTAATTTTTTAACCAGTTATTTAAAATGTCAGCTCCCATAGGTGTTAATACACTTTCGGGATGAAATTGTACTCCTTTTACATCATACGTACGATGTTCTAGTGACATAACATATCCTAAATCATCTTTAGAAGTAATAATTAAATCCGAAGGAAAATTTTGCGCGTCCACTACCCAACTATGATAACGACCTACTGTAATTTCGGAAGGCAAACCCTTCCATAAAATACTAGGAGCCGTTTGGGTAATTTTAGTAGCAATCCCATGATACACTTTTTTTAAATTTGTCAAGGTTGCTCCAAATGCTTCTCCAATTGCTTGCTCACCTAAACATACCCCTAATATAGATTTAGTGGCTGCATATTCTTTAATTAGAGGCAACAGCAACCCTGATTCGGAGGGAATGCCAGGACCTGGAGATAATAAAATTTTATCATAGCCTTTTACTTTTTCTAATGGAATTTCATCGTTTCTAAAAACATCCACAGTACCCTTAGAAATTTCTTGAATCAATTGCACAAGGTTATATGTAAAAGAATCATAATTATCAAATACCAATATTTTCATAGTTGTAAAGTATTAATACAATTAGCCGTGAATTTTTTCAGCCAATTGAATAGCAGTTTTTAAAGCATTTAATTTATTATTCACTTCTTGTAGTTCATTTTCAGGAACACTTGCTGCTACTACCCCTGCCCCAGCCTGATAAGTCAAAGTGTTATGTTGACTTAAAAAAGTTCGAATCATAATAGCTTGATTGCAATTTCCATTGAATCCTACAAATCCAATACAACCCCCATAGTAAGATCTTTGAGTGGGTTCCATAGCATCTATAATTTGCATGGCTTTAAATTTAGGAGCCCCGCTTAGAGTGCCTGCTGGAAAAGTTTTAGCGATTAAATGAAAAGGATTAGATCCCGGAGAAACTTTACCTTCCACTTCACTCACCAAATGTATCACATGACTATAATAATGAACTTGACGATACTGTTTTACCTTAACCTCTGAGCAAACTCTACTTAAATCATTTCTAGCCAAATCCACCAACATCACATGCTCTGCATTTTCCTTAGGATCATCCAAAAGTTTTTGTGTCATTAAAGCATCTGTTTCTTCGTCCCCACTTCTTTTAAAAGTGCCCGCGATAGGATGCACAACTGCCTTACCTTTTTGAATGACAATTTGCGCTTCAGGGGATGAACCCATTAATTTATAATCCCCATAATCAAAGAAAAATAAATAAGGGCTTGGATTAATATTACGCAGGGTTCGATACACATTAAATTCATCTCCTTGAAAAGATTGCTGAAATCGTCTACTTAAAACTATTTGAAAGACATCGCCACGCATGCAATGTTGTATCCCTTTTTCCACCGCTTCTTTAAATTCCTCATTGGTTTGATTGGAACTTTCGGATCCTTTCATGACAAAAGGATATTGTGGCACGTCTTTGCTTTTAATAAAAGATAACAATGCACTGTATTCCGACTCCAATCCATTTAATTTATTTTCACAAATAAAAATTTCGTCTTTAAAATGATTAAAAGCAATCACATATTGATACAAACGATAACGCATTAAAGGAATAATATCTTTTTCTTTTTTGGTTACTATTGTTTCAAAAAATGGAATGGCATCATAAGCCGTATAACCATAAAGCCCTTGCGCAAAAGCAGCTTCCTTATCCCCTGAATCCTTCATCTCATATTGTTGCATATAAGACCATAAGCGATCTGGCACTTCAAACACATTAGGTATGGACTCCTTTTGTGGTTCTTGTTGTGGATATTTAAATTCAATTTGCTCTTGCGATGTTATTTCTATTCCTCCAATTGCATGCACACAAATAAAAGAAAAACTATTTTCAGAAGCATGCGAATCGGTGCTTTCCAATAATATAGTATCTCTAAATCGATCACGGAGTCTCAAATAAATGCCTACTGGCGTATAGGTATCCGCCAACATTTTAGTCACTTCCGTTTGAATGATCACCTTTTTCATTTTTTAATTTTCAGACATTATTTAAAAAAATAAACCCCGACAATGATGTCGGGGTTTATGTAATATTTGACAATATAGTTATGCCACTACAATACCCCAACGGATTTTGTATGCCACCACCATATATTGTTTGATTGAATCATTGCATGCAAATTTAGGACATTAAAAAGTTCAAACCAAAAAAACTAAAAAAAACAGGCTATCGGCCGTTAGCACTATAAAACCCCCTTGGTGCTGGGTAATTGATCGCTAAAAGGATTGCGTTTTATGGACATTTTAATGGCCTTCGCAAAGGCTTTAAAAATGGCTTCAATTTTATGATGTTCATTCTCCCCTTGACAACTCATATTCAAGTTGCATTTGGCCGCATCACTAAATGACTTGAAAAAGTGGAAAAACATTTCAGTGGGCATTTCCCCAACTTTTTCTCTTTTAAATTGTGCGTCCCAAACAATCCAGCTTCTGCCGCCAAAATCTATCAACACTTTAGCTTCTGCCTCATCCATGGGCAGTGCATAGCCATATCTTTCCATTCCGCGTTTATCTATCAAACCTAATGCAAAAGCTTCGCCTAAAGCAATACCCACATCTTCGATAGTATGATGTTCATCAATATGCAAATCACCCTTACATTGAATGGTTAAGTCAATCCCACCATGTCGTGCAATTTGTTCTAACATGTGATCAAAAAATCCCAACCCAGTATGTATCTGAGCTTCCCCTTTCCCATCCAAATTCACTTCTATACTAATTTGTGTTTCTTTGGTATTTCGTACGTGCTTTATTTTACGAAGTCCCAATTTTAAGAATGTATAAATTTGATCCCAAGATTGACCTTCTAAAACAATCGTAGCTTGATATGCATTTTTTTGTTCTTCGGTCAAAGAATGTAATCCGGAATGTAAATAAATAGCCTTGCATCCCAAATTTTGAGCCAATTCAATATCACTCCATCTGTCCCCAATGACATAGGAATTTCCTATATCAAATTGCGGATTGTTTATAATATGTTTTAGCATACCCGTTCCAGGTTTGCGTGTTGGAGCATTGTCTTTTGCAAAGCTTGCATCAATATGTATTTCATCAAAAACAAAACCTTCCCCTTGTAAAGTACGAAGCATTAAATTTTGATAGGGTTCAAAATGAGCAGTAGGATACCCATCTGTTCCTAATCCATCTTGATTACTCACCAAAATTTTATAAAAATCAAAATCCGAAGCAATCTTACTTAAATGAGTGATAGCACCTGCAACAAAACTCGTTTTTTCAACATGATCAATTTGAAAATCACTAGGTGGTTCTTGTAAAATGACTCCATCACGGTCAATAAATAAAATAGGCTTCATGATAACTTTTATTGTAATGTTTACTTTTTAACTACCGTCTTTTTTACTTGAGCAATAGTCACCAAAGAAGCTTTATTACTCCAGCTATTCCTAATATAGGATAGTACATCTGCAATAGCCGCATCGGTTAAATCAGGGTTGGGTGTCATAGCATTGCTATAATAAGCCCCATCTAATGCCACTCTTTCGTTATAGCCTTTTTTAATAATTTTTACTAAACGAGCAATATCATTCCCTATAACATTTGAAGATCCATCTAAAGGTGCATTCATATTTGGAACACCCCCACCATCCGCCTGATGACACACCAAACATCTTGTTTCATATATTTTCTTTCCGTTGACTAAATTTTGAGACCTCGTTATTGTTGTAAAGCCCAATAAACCAATCGCCAAAAAAATAAATGCTTTCTGTATCATTTTATGAATTTTATTTTTGGTAGCTAATTTTAAAAATATTCCCTTTAGCATCATCACTCACATATATGGAACCATCAGGCCCTTGCGCTAAACCGCATGGTCTTGCTTTAGCTTGACGAGGATTCATGATTTTTACACCGTTTTCAGTCCCTGCAAATCCGTTCGCGAAAATTTCCCAATCTCCCGATACTTTCCCATTTTTAAATGGAACAAATGCTACAAAGAAACCTTCTTGAGGCAATGGGGCACGATTCCATGATCCATGAAATGTAATGAAAGCTCCATTTTTATATTTTTCAGGAAATTGATTACCAGTGTAAAATAAAACTGCCATGGGAGCCATATGAGCAGGAAAATCTACAATTGGATTAATAAATTTAGCATCCCCTTCTTTTTTTCCATCTCCACCATATTCTGGCGATACTATTTTTTTCTTAACATTAGGATCATAATAAACATAAGGCCATCCAGCATTATCTCCTTCTTTAATTTCGTAGAAAGTTTCTGCAGGCAATTCCGCATTTTGAGCATCACTGTATAAAGTAGGATAAAAACTATTTAATTGATCACGACCATGTTGAGTCACATATAATTTATTGGTACTCTTATTCCAATCCAAGCCAACCACATTTCTTAAGCCAGTCGCATATCGTTGACCATTGCCATAATTTTGATTTTCTTTATTAGCACTGAATTTCCAAATGCCTCCCGCAGAATCCAAGATAGGACAAGGCATCATACCTTGTGAACCTGGCATACGATCTTTCACTTGACATGCATTTGAATAGGCACCAATATTGACATATAAATTGTTGTCATTATCAAATGTGATTGATTTTGATTCATGTTGTCTTCTATTAATCAATCCGGAAACTACTGTGATGGGTTGTAAAGGATTCATCACTTCATCATTTGCATCTAATTGATACGCATATACATCTTCATTTGAACTAGTATAAAGTTTATTTCCTTTCACATAAATTCCAGTACCAGGATAATTTCCCCATCCTGTATTTTTATCAGCAACCCCATCTCCATTGGTATCTTCTAAGCGTAGAATGGACTTTCCTTCCTTATTGGGGTTATTTAATTTTGCAAACAACACTCCTTTTGAAGTCACTGCAATATGTCTTGGACTGCCCAAGTTTTGAGCAAATAGATTGGCCTTAAAACCAGAAGGCAAGGTAAGCCCTGCATTTTCTTGCGCAGGAACGCTCAAGGCAAGTGTAAACATCCCAATCATTAAAAAAACAAAATGTTTATTCATGGTTATATTTTTAGAAACACAATTTAGTGAAATGTTATTATATGTTATGCATTATCCGGTGTGATACCTAACCACTGTGCAATGGCATCCACTAAATGTGTATTCTCGCTCTCTGTTCCAATAGTGATTCTTAAACAATCCTCACAAAATTCCACATTTGAACGATCTCTCACCACAATACCCTGGGTTAACAAATATTGATATAGTTGAGTGGCATTTTGCACTTTGACTAACAAGAAATTAGTGTCAGAAGGATATACCTGAAGTATACCAGGCATACTTAATAAAACCTCCGCTAAAGCCTCTCTCATTTCCACCAAATGTTGAATCATATCATTTACTTGACCCACTTCCTCCAATGCTTTAATAGCTAATTGTTGTGATGCTATATTGATATTATAAGGCGGCTTTACTTTGTTTAAATACTCAATGACCGGTTCGTTTGCAAAACAAATTCCAATTCGAAGACCCGCTAAACCCCATGCTTTACTTAATGTTTGTAACACCACTAAATTGGGATAATCTACCAGAGACTGAATAAATGATTTTTGTTGTGAAAAATTTATGTAGGCTTCATCCACAACCACCAATCCATTAAAATTATTAAGCACCATTTCAATATCCAGAACATGTAAAGAATTTCCAGTTGGATTATTAGGAGAGCATATCCAAATGATCTTAGTTTGAGCATCTACTAGTTGCTCTATATGTGCCATATTTAATTGAAAATCGGGTAATAAAGGAGCCGTTCTAATTTCAACATTATTAATATTCGCACTTACTTCATACATACCATAGGTAGGAGGACAAATAATGACATTATCTTTCCCAGGCTCACAAAAACTTCGGTATAATAAATCAATGCATTCGTCACTTCCATTTCCAATAAAAATTTGAGTGGCTGGCACCTTTTTAATAAACGATAATTTATCCTTTATTTTCATTTGCATGGGATCTGGATACCTATTATACCATGTGGTCAAAGGCGAACCCAAACTATTTTCATTCGCATCTAATAATATTTTTGCCTCTCCACTAAATTCATCTTTGGCAGAAGAATATGGTTTTAACTTTTCAATATTAGGACGCACTAATTTTTTAATATCAAATGACATAAAATCAAATTTATTTTTTCAAGGATTGAAGTCTTATAGCTACCGCATTACTATGTGCTTGTAAATTTTCAGCCTCAGCCATTTCAATAACAGTAGGTCCTAATAATTCCAAACCATTGGATGTTAATTGCTGAAAGGTTATTTTTTTCACAAAACTATCAACACTAACTCCACTATAGGCCTTGGCATATCCATTGGTTGGCAAAGTATGATTGGTTCCGCTAGCATAATCTCCCACCGATTCGGGTGAATAATTACCTATAAAAACGGAACCTGCATTAGTTATTTTCTCAGCCCACCAAGCGGCTTTGTCAATAGCTAAAATTAAATGCTCTGGAGCATATTCGTTTATAAGTGCTATCGCCATTTCAGGGGTATCCATCACAATAGCTTTAGAATTTTCCAAAGCTTGTTCAGCCATTTTTTTACGTGGTAGATGCGAAAGTTGTTGATTGATTTCTTCTTGAATATTTTTTACTAAGGATTTATTTGACGCTACCAACAACACCTGACTATCTAGTCCATGTTCGGCTTGTGAAAGCAAATCTGCTGCAACAAAGGAAGGGTTAC
>JAFMJX010000114.1 GCA_017853235.1 Chitinophagaceae bacterium
TTGTATATTTCTTCTTTAATTAAATTGGCATTTAAAGGATCTAATCCGCTAAAAGGCTCATCTAAGATGATTAATTTAGGCTCATGCAAAACTGTAATTACAAATTGTAGTTTTTGACTCATCCCTTTACTCAAATCTTCCACCTTTTTGTTCCACCAACTTTCCATTTCAAATTTCTTAAACCAGTATTTGATTTTTTCTGTGGCTTCTGCTTTAGATAAACCTTTTAATTGAGCTAAGTATAATGCTTGCTCTCCAATTTTCATTTTTTTATACATACCTCTTTCTTCGGGCATGTATCCTATTTTTTGAATATCAAAAGATGGGCTGAAGGGTTTGCCATCTAAAATGATTTCTCCACCATCTGGATAAAAAATGCCAGTGATCATTCTGAGCAAAGTGGTTTTACCTGCTCCATTGGGTCCAAGTAACCCAAATATGCTGCCTTTTTGAATATCGAAACTAATATCATCCACCGCTTTTTGCGTTGCATAATATTTTTTCAAATGTGACAATCTTAGAAGAGAAGACATGTTGTAAATTTTATAGTCAAAATTAACTTCATTTTTCTGAAACCAGACGCCTAATTCAAATGAAAAAAATTGCTTTTTTATGAGTGGAAAAAATAAAGGGAGGAAGTGTTGAATATCTGATAATAGGTTATATTCGTATCAAATTTAGACTATGAACGAAAAAAATAATATGGTTACTTATAAAAGTCATTTGAAAATAATTTATATAGTAGTGACTTTGTTCTTAGTTGTAGGGGCAAGTAGTTGGGGTTTTTTAGTGCACCGTACTATTAATCAAATTGCTATTTATAATTTACCTGAACCGTTGCAATCTTATTTTCATAAGGAAATGTCTTACTTAGTGTATAATGCACCTCGTCCAGATATTCGTCGTAATAAAGATAAAACAGAAGACACCAAACATTTTATTGATCTAGAAATGTATGGTCCTAATGCTGCAAATAATATGCCTTTAGATTGGGCTTCGGCGGTGAAAAAATATTCTGAAGATACCTTAAAAAAATACGGATGGGCTCCTTATAATATTATGGTACAATTAGATAAATTAACGCAGGCTTTTAAAGATAAAAACAAAGACAGCATTTTATTTTATGCAGCCGATTTGGGGCATTATTTAGCTGATGTTCATGTGCCCTTGCATACCACCGTGAATTATGATGGTCAATTAACCGGACAAAAAGGGTTGCATCATATGTGGGAAACTTTTGTGCCTGAATTAAAACTAGATCAATATCAATTATACAATAATCATAAAGCCACGTATTTAAAAAATCCAGCTGAAGCTTTATGGGCTGATATTCGTAAAGCGGCAAGTTTAGTTCCTGAAATGTTGGCTATTGAAAAAGAAGTATCTATTCAGTTTACCCCTGAAACCAAATATAAGAATCAAATGCGCTATGGTAAGGAAGTAAAAGCGTACACTAAAGAATTTGCTGATGCATATGCCAAAGGGTTAGGGGTGACGGTGAATCAACAACTCATCGCTAGTGCTAATTTATTAACTGACTTTTGGTACACTGCTTGGGTGAATGCTGGTAAACCAGAATTAAGTTCAAGAGAAATTTCCCCTACTTTAAATGCAGAATTGAATTCATTTAAAAATAATCAATTAATCAAAGACGGTTATTTAATTAGTAAGAAAGAAAAACCAGAAGATTAGTAGCGTTTTATTTACTTGTATTTAAAAGCAATTATTTCTGCTAATTTTTGACCATCCATCGCTGCACTCATAATGCCACCTGCATATCCTGCACCTTCCCCACATGGGTAAAGATTTTTAATTTGCGGATGTTCCATGGTTAAAGGATCTCGAGGAATACGAACAGGTGAAGAAGTTCTGCTTTCGGTGGCCACGACTATCGCATCATTGGTATAATATCCTTTCATTTTTTTTCCAAAAGCCTTGAATCCATTTTGTAAAGTTTGTAAAACAAATCCAGGAAGTACTTCTTGTAAAGGTGCTGCATGTAATCCAGGTAAATAACTTGCGCTTGGCAAAGTATCAGAAAGTTGATTATTACAAAAATCTACTAATCTTGATGCTGGAGCCACTTGTAAACCTCCGCCTGCTTGAAATGCTTTTTGTTCTATTCTTTGCTGAAATTGCAAGAGGGTAAAAGGGTCTTCCTTTTTTAAATTTATTTTTTCTTCTTCTAAATATGCTTGAGCGGTAGGTAAATCTATTTGAACCACCATGCCGCTGTTCGCATAAGGGTTGTTGCGTTTGCTAGGACTCCATCCATTCACGACTATTTCACCATTGGCAGTTGCAGCTGGAGCAATAATACCACCAGGGCACATACAAAAACTAAAAACGCCTCGCTCATTCACTTGTTCTACCAAACTGTATGATGCAGGAGGTAAATAGGGATCTCTTGTGGAGCAATGGTACTGAATGCTGTCAATAATTGATTGTGGATGTTCGACACGTACCCCTAATGCAAATGGCTTTGCTTGAACCTCAATATTTTTTTGATGTAATAGATAAAATATATCTCGAGCAGAATGACCAGTTGCTAAAATAACTGCCATGGCTTTCAAGCGATCCCCATCTGCAGTCATTATTTCTTGTATGGTGTTGTCTTTAATAACAAAGTCCACTAATTTTTTTTCAAATAATACTTTACCGCCACTTGCCTCAATTTGAGCTCGCATAGCAGTGATAATGTGTGGTAATTTATTGGTTCCTATATGTGGATGTGCTTCGTACAGGATGTTTTCGTCTGCACCAAACTGATAAAACAACCTTAATACTTTATCTATATTTCCTCTTTTATTACTTCTGGTATAAAGTTTACCATCGCTATAAGTGCCTGCGCCACCTTCTCCAAAACAGTAATTGCTATCTGGATTAACTTCCCCTTGTTTATTTAAAGCGGCTAAATCTCTTCTTCGGGCACGTACATCTTTGCCTCTTTCTATAACAATTGGTCTATACCCTAATAGAATACTCTCTAATGCTGCAAACAATCCAGCGGGTCCGGCGCCAATAATAATCACTTCTTTGGCATGGGCTGGCAAAATAGGGAATTCAATATTTTGGGAATAACGTGAATGGAGCGGTTCATTTACAAAAGCTAAAAGGGTCAAATTGATCCAAACCTGTTGTCTGCTCCTTGCATCAATGGATTGTTTCAAGGTATGGTAGCCTGTAATTTGGCTGACTGGAATGGACAAGCTTTGCGAGATTGCTTGTAAAACTGTAGGACTATGTTGGGCTTCCCCAGGAGTAAGCCTTAATTGTATTTTTTGTTGCATGGGTTAGGTGTTTATCCTAAAAAAATGCACCCCATTGGAGGGTTTTACTGACTTTAAATAAAGCTGTTAAGCTTGCTTATTTTAAAACGGAAGATCATCCCCAGATTCATTGGTAGGAATATCAAAATAGGTGGTCGTTTCGGTAGGGGCTGTACTGCCTCCCAAAGCCACCGCTTCCATTCGCCATGCGTCTAGGTTGGTGATATAATTGTCTTTACCATCTTTGTTCCACTTTGACCCTTTGATATTGAATAAAACCTTCACCGTATCCCCTAAATTGAATCGATCTGGCATTGTGGTACGATCTTGAACACATTGAAATTTTACGTAATTAGTGATGATTTTTCCGTTGATATCATCGGTTTTCTCAATGACAAATTCCCTTGTTTTAAAGGTTTCCTTACGTTGGATGATGTCGTATTTGGCAATTAATTTACCTATTAATTCGTAGCTCATATGTATGATTAAGTGGGTAAAGGTAATGATAAAAGGGGATATGGGTAAGGGCCTTTTTTCAAAACAAATAACTATTAGTTTTTAGCAAAAAAAACAGTTAAAAATAAGTGGATAAACTAAGTGGAATTAAAAAAAAGTCATTATCTTGAACGCCCGATTGGGGTTAAGAAAGTCTGTGATAGCTAATGTTTGTGGTATACGTAAAAAAAACTCAAAAAAAAAAGTTTTTTTTTCAACATAAAGGAGTCATATTCGCATTCTGATTAACAATTTCTTAATCGGCAGAAAAACAACTTGATTTTATCATTTTTATAAAGGGTTAGAAAGTAAGATGGCTAAGAGTGCAGATTTAATTTGGAGTAATTGCTTGAAGATAATCAAGGATATTGTTGAATGGCAACACTTCAAAACTTGGTTCGAGCCAATTCAACCCGTAGACTTGAAGGACAATGTTTTAATGATCCAAGTTCCAAGTCAATTTTTCTACGAATACATTGAAGAGCATTATGTAAACTTATTAGCCAAAACTCTAAAAAGAGAATTGGGTAAGGAAGCCAGATTAGAATATAGAATCATGGTGGACAGCGGGAACAATAAAAAAGGTTCTATGGATGTTCCTGCAAGTGGGATGAAAACATACAACAACAATGAGATGAATTTCCCATTGGTCATTGACAATCCAGTGAAAAATCCTTTTGTCATTCCTGGTTTAAAGAAAATGCAAATTGATCCTCAATTAAATCATAATTATACTTTTGATTCTTTTATTGAGGGTGATTGCAACAGAGTGGCTCGTCGTGCTGGTAAAACAGTGGCAGAAAAGCCAGGTGCCAATTCTTTCAACCCATTAGTAATATACGGTGGAGTAGGTTTAGGTAAAACACACTTAGCACAAGCAATTGGTAACGATGTAAAGCGTATTCATCCTGGCAAAGTGGTTTTATATGTAAGTAGTGAAAAGTTTATTAATCAATTCCAGGATCATAGTCGAAATAACGCCATTAATGATTTTATTCATTTTTATCAATTAATAGATGTTTTAATCATTGATGATGTTCAATTCTTCAACCGCGCTGAAAAAAGTCAGGATGCATTCTTCGCCATTTTCAATCACTTACATCAAAGTGGAAAGCAATTGGTATTGACATCCGATAAAGCCCCTAAGGATTTAGAAGGATTACAAGAGCGTTTGTTAAGCAGATTTAGATGGGGATTGAGTGCAGATATTCAAGTGCCTGATTACGATACGCGTATTGAAATTTTAGAAAAGAAGATGAAGGCAGATGGTTTGGACATGCCTAAGGAAGTGGTAAAGTATGTGGCATATAATATCAATACTAATGTTAGAGAATTAGAAGGGGCCTTAATTTCATTATTAGCGCAATCTTCTTTAAATAAAAAAGAAATTGATGTTGAATTAGCTAAGAAAGTACTTCGCAACTTTGTAAAAACAAGTAGCAAGGAAATTACTATTGATGCGATTCAAAAAATGGTTTGCGAATTCTTCGAAGTGCCTTATGATAAGTTATTACAAAAAACACGAAAGCGTGAAATTGTTCAAGCTCGTCAAATAACTATGTATTTAGCGAAGGCTTTTACTAAGAATTCATTAAAAACTATTGGAGAACATTTTGGTGGACGTGATCATACTACAGTCATCCATTCTTGCCAAACAGTGAAGGATTTAATGGATACCGATTCTATGTTCCGTGAGAATGTAATGGAGCTCACACAAAAGGTACAATTGGCAGCCATGTAGTTATCTGGGTTTCAACTACATCTGTTTCATGAAATATTTGTCCGGAATGAACTTTATTTGAGTTTATTCCGGATTTTTTTTAGGTATTTAAAGCCTTAGTGCTTATTTTTGCACCCCTCGAAAGGGGTTTTTGGAGGAGAGGTGGATGAGTGGCTGAAATCAGTAGTTTGCTAAACTGCCGTACGGG
>JAFMJX010000115.1 GCA_017853235.1 Chitinophagaceae bacterium
GACGTCGTCGTCCCAATGTTGGATGCCAGGTACGATCACTCAAATAACCCACTATTGGTTGAATAATTAATCCAGTCATGGGAGCTGCGAGCCATAAGCCAGGAATTTGATCGGGGGAAGCCCCTAAAAATTCATAGATGGCGCTCATATTTCCCATTTGTAAACTCCATCCAAATTGAATTCCAAAAAATCCAAAACACATATTCCAAATTTGCCAGAAACTTACTTTTGCTTTTTCACCTGTATATGCGGTACTCATGTTATTTATTTTTATTAAAAATATTTTTAAATGATAAATCCATTAGGAATCACTGCTCCTTTTTTAATGACAACAATCCCATCTTTAATGGTATATAAGGGATGTTCCATTTTTTCAAGATGAGCTCCTCCTTTTATTTGAACATCATTTCCTATGGAGCAATTTTTATCTACAATGGCATCTTCAATGAGGCACCTTTCCCCAATACCAAGTATGGGTTGACCCTTGCTATTTTTTTGATGAATTTGATCTATGGTTTCATAAAAATCACAACCCATAATATATGAGTTCTTAATAACCGTATCTACTCCAATGCGAGAACGAATTCCAATCACAGAACTTGCAATTTCTTTTGCATGTATGATAGATCCTTCAGCCACTATTGCTTTATTGATAACGGTACCACTTATTTTAGCTGGGGGCAACATTCTCGAACGAGTATACACGGTTTGAGCATGATCAAATAAATTAAATAATGGTACATCTTGCGTTAATGAAATATTGGCTTCAAAAAAGGAATAAATATTTCCAATATCGGTCCAATAACCGTCGTATTGATAACTTAATACTTTAAAGTTTGCAATGGAATTAGGGATGATTTCTTTTCCAAAATCGGTGGCATTAGGATGATCCTCATTTAAAAACTGATATAAAATTTCTTTATTAAATACATAGATACCCATGGAAGCTAAATAATTTCTACCCTGTGCTTTCATAGCATCACCGGTATCACTTACCCAATGTGGTAATATTTCTTTTTGAGGCTTTTCTACAAAAGAAGTAATGACATTTTCAGCATTGGATTTCAAAATACCAAATTCGGGGGCTTCTCTATCTCCTACAGGAATAGTAGCTATAGTCAACGCAGCTCCACTATTTTTGTGCGCTTCAATCATTTTGCTAAAATCCATCTGATACAATTGATCTCCACTTAAAATTAATACGTATTCAAAGTCCAATTTAGCTAAGTGTCTTAAGGATTGACGCACGGCATCTGCAGTACCTTGAAACCAACTAGGATTATCAGGAGTTTGTTCTGCAGCTAAAATATCAACAAAGCCGGAACTAAAAGCACTAAAATGATAGGTGTTTTTAATATGCTGATTTAAGGAAGCCGAATTAAATTGAGTTAAAACAAAAATGCGATTCAAATTACTATTAATACAATTGCTAATAGGAATATCCACTAATCTATATTTACCAGCAATGGGAACCGCAGGCTTGGATCTGCTCGCAGTTAAGGGATACAATCTAGACCCTGCTCCGCCACCTAAAATAATGGAAACAGTTTGTTTTGCAAATAAAGCCATAGTCTTTACTTTTAATATTTATATAGATTCATATAAGTTTTTATATTGACTCACTACCGATTCCCAACTATGGTCAATGGACATGCATGTATGAATGATAGATTCCATTTTCTCCATGTCTTGATATAATCGAATAGCGCGTTCCACCGAATATACAATATCTTCTTCTGATGCATGTAAAAAACGAATTCCAAAACCACCTGCATCACCAATATCAGTGACTGTATCTCGCAGTCCTCCGGTATCTCGCACTATTGGAATAGTTCCATACCTTAAAGAATACATTTGATTCAATCCACAGGGTTCAACTCTACTAGGCATTAATAAAAAATCGGCACCTGCATATGCTTCGTGTCCGGTTTTTTCATCATAACCAATATAAGTATTATACACTCCTGGATATAATTCAGTGAGATAATTCAATGCCGATTCGGTTGCTGTATCACCTGCCCCTATCACTAAAAAATTGGCACCACAATTGGTTTTATCTAAAGCATGTTGAATCGCTCCTGGTAATATATCAGCTGCTTTTTCTCCCACTAATCTTCCTATAAATACGATCAAAGGTTTGTCCATATCTAAATGATATTTAGCACAAAGCACCTGTTTATTTTTACGCTTACCTTCTTTAAAATTTTCAATAGAATAATGAAACGGCACCATTGGATCGGTGGCTGGATTCCATACTTCATTATCAATTCCATTTAAAATACCCACACACTTACCTTGTTCATATTCAAACAAAGATTCTAAACCAGCAGATTGAAACCTGAGCTGATGCATATAAGTTTGACTTACTGTAGTTACTTTATCGGCACATTTTACTGCAGTAGCTAATGAATTAATGCTTTGATTCCATTCCAACAATCCGTGTTTCCAAGTATCCCATCTTGGAAGTAGCAAACTTTTATCCCAGCCCATAGCACCATGATACTGTGCATTGTGAATGGTGAAAACAGTTTTGATATTTTTTAAAACATCATAGTCGTAACAATATTTCATCATAAATGGAATTAACCCAGCTTGATGATCATGACAATGCACCCTATCTGGCTGAGTCGTCCAATGTGATAACCAATTGACAACAGCCACTTGAAAACCAACAAATCTTTCTGTGTCATCTTGATAACCATAAACTTTAGGCCGATCTAATAAGCCATGTATATCAACTAAAAAAAGGGAGAAACCTAATTGGTCGGTTTTTTCTTTTATAATAGTATAGTCAAAAAACCAATCTGCTAAATTTGTGTTTCCTTTGTAAATCACTTCCCATTCATTTTTTTGCAAAAATGGTGTGGCATACATAGGCATCACAACCATAGACTCATCTCCTAATTTTTTTTGATATTTAGGTAATGCACCTACCACGTCTCCTAATCCCCCAGCTTTTGCCATTGGGTAACATTCTGCACTTATATGTAGTATGACCATTGATACACATTAATATTTTTAAATTTACAAAATTGTAGCTAAAATACCACAATTATTTACACCCTAATTTTAGCATTTAAAAGAATGATAGAATCAATTAATTTAGTAATTTACAGCATCCTAAAAAAAGTAAACTAACGAATGTTATGAGCCAAACCAAACAACCTACTAACACAGGTGCTTTAAGCACTCTTGTTTTAGTCTTTTTCTTCTGGGGATTTATAGCTGCTTCCAACAGTATTTTTATCCCATTTTGTAAATCACATTTTCAACTCAGTCAATTTGAATCTCAATTAATAGGGTCTGCCTTTTATGGCGCTTATTTTATTGGTTCCTTAATTTTGTTTTTTTGCTCCAATTTAATTGGATACGATATTTTAAATAAAATTGGATATAAAAAAGGAATCATCTATGGCTTACTCATTTCAGTGGTCGGCGCTTTATTAATTATTCCTGCAGCGAATGCTAATTCATTCCCTGCTATTTTAGCTGCATTTTTTGTGGTTGCACTGGGCTTTTCATTACAACAAACAGCTGCACAACCATTTGCCATTTTGTTAGGAGATCCTTCCACTGGCTCTCATCGCTTAAATTTAGGCGGAAGCTTGAATAGTATTGGAACCACCTTAGGTCCATTGATTGTAAGTTTTTTCTTATTTGGAAGTCCCGATAGTAAAAATGCAGTAGTAACAGTCACTAATATCAACACTTTGTATTTAATTGTAGCAGGTGTATTTGCTGCTGTAGCTATCTTTTTTAGTATTTCAAAAAGTTTGCCAGATGGGAAGAACGATGAAAAATTTGAAACAGCCAACAAAGCCGCAGGCTCCCTTTTTGTGATGACATTATTGATTGGTGCTGTTATTGTTTTAGGACAATTAACCAATGTATCTAAATTAACGCTCTTATTGTTCACACTTATTTCTGTAGTAGTCGTTTTATTTTATTCTAATAATAGTGCAATTAAAAACGATGCTGGTTGGGGCGCCATGAAATACGAGCAATTAATTTATGGCATGTTAGGTATTTTTATATATGTGGGGGTAGAAGTTACAATTGACAATAACTTTGGCGCATTATTAAAAACACCAGGATATATCACCGCAGCTGGAATGGATGAAAGCCAAATATCTAAATATATTTCCTTGTATTGGGGAAGTTTAATGATTGGTCGTTGGACAGGTGCAGTGAGTGTTTTTAATTTACAAGGCACAACAAAAAAAATCATGATGGCGATTGTTCCTTTTATTGCCTTTGCTGTAGTATTAGGAGTTAGTAAGGTTTATGGAAATGATATTTCTGATTTATTTGGCTATGCTGTTTGTATTGCCATAGCTGTCGCTGCATTCTTTTATGGTCAAGAAAAACCAGTTAAAACTTTAATCACTGTTTCAGTGTTAGCAGCAGCTGCTATGTTAATTGGTGTATTTACAACTGGAATCACTTCAGTATATGCCTTGATGGCTGGTGGTTTATTTTGTTCTGTTATGTGGCCTTGTATATTCTCTTTAGGTGTGGGCGGATTAGGAAAATACACGAGTCAAGGTTCTGCATTTTTAATTATGATGATTTTAGGAGGTGCTATTATCCCACCATTACAAGGTGCATTTGGGGACAATCCAAGTATTGGTATGCATCAATCCTACTTACTAGCCGCGGCTTGTTTTGGTATTTTAGCATTGATTGCATTAAAATTAAAAAGTGTACTTAAAAAGCAAGGTTTTGATTTTGATGCTCAAGTGAGTGGTGGACATTAATTTATTTGAATGATTTATTAAATATATAAAAATGGATTCTTTTGTAGTAGGTGTAGACATTGGAGGTACTGGCACTAAATTTGGTATCGTTGATAATGTAGGCAATGTATTGTTTGCCAGCGAAATTTCTACTAAAAAACATAAAGAAGTCACTTCCTTTATTGATGAATTACACCAAGAATTAAGTGTGCTGATTGAAAAAGTGGGTGGTGTTGGACGCATCAAAGGTATTGGTGTAGGCGCTCCAAATGGGAATGTTTATACAGGCACCATCGAATATGCTCCAAACCTACCATGGAAAGGGATCATTCCTTTGGCCAAAATGCTACAGGATAAATTTAAGATTCCTGTTCGACTAACAAATGACGCAAATGCTGCAGCAGTTGGTGAAATGATGTATGGCGCTGCTCAAGGTATGAAGGATTTTATCATGATTACTTTAGGCACAGGAGTAGGTAGCGGCATTGTAGCCAATGGACAACTTATTTATGGACATGATGGTTTTGCCGGTGAATTGGGACATACCATCATCATTCCAGACGGACGTTTACATCCTGGCACTGGCAAAAAAGGTTCTTTGGAAAGCTATGCCTCTGCGACGGGTGTCACCCAATCTGCCATTGAAATTTTAGACCAAACTGATCGCCCTAGTTTATTAAGAGCAATTCCTAAAACAGAATTAAATTCAAAAGCAGTTTTTGAAGCTGCTACCAAAGGAGATGAAGTGGCAAAAGAAGTTTTTGAATTTACAGGTAAAATTTTAGGTATGGCATTAGCTAATTTTGTCATGTTCTCTAGTCCTGAAGCAATTATTTTATTTGGTGGCTTAACAAAAGCAGGCGACCTAATTTTAAAACCAACACGTGAACATTTAGAATCTAACGTGATTGAAATTTTCCAAAACAAAGTGAAGATTTTAGTGAG
>JAFMJX010000116.1 GCA_017853235.1 Chitinophagaceae bacterium
GGTCCTGCTACATGGTCCAATGGAAGTTTTCCAGATGGAAAAGCTAAGTTTCCTATAAACGGTATTTCTTGGTATGAAGCGGATGCTTATGCTAAGTTTATGAAAAAGAATTTACCATCTGTTCATCAATGGGCCAAGGCAGCAACACCATCTAGATCTGGTTTGGTTTGTCCTGTAAATAATTTTTCAAAATCTGAAACTAAAGAAGTTCCTTATTCCACTATTAAATCTGGTTATGGATTATCTGATGTTGCCGGTAATGTAAGAGAATGGTGTGCAAATGCAACGAAAGACGATCTAACTGAAAGAGCAATACTCGGAGGTGGTTATGATGACGACCCCTATACTTTTAATGATTATTATGGTCAAGATGCGTTTAGTAGAACAAGTTCCAATGGAGTTAGATTAGTTAAAGATTTAACAAATAATAATTTGCCCCTTTATTCTGAAGTCATTAAAAAACCATTTAGAGATTTTTTGAAACTTCCCAAAATAAGTAAAGAAATTTTTGAAATTTATAAAAGACAATTTGATTATGAGTCTGGACCTTTAGATATTAAAATTCTAAAAACAGATAATTCTGATCCAGATTATACTTATGAATTAATTGAATATAATGCAGCTTATAATAATGAGAGAATGAGCGGTGTTTTATTTAAACCTAAAAATGTAATAGGAAAAGCACCAGCAATAGTTTTCTTCCCTGGTTCAAATGTAATTCATACAAGTGAAATTGAAAAAGTTACACTTAGCCAAATGTCAAGAAGTTATGTAAAAATGGGGTATGCATTTTTCTATCCAATTTATAAAGGAACAATTAACCGACAAGATGCATTGAAATCAGATTATGCAGATAAAACCGATTTATATAAAGACCACGTAATCATGTGGGGCAAGGATATGAAACGCTCTATTGATGTGATTGAATCTAGGAGTGATTTAGATGCTTCTAATTTATTATATTTTGGCGTAAGTTGGGGAGGCGAAATGGCAAATATTATGATTCCAATTGAGCCTAGAATCAAAAGAGCTGTATTATTGGTAGCGGGTTTAGAATTTGAAGAGGCTAAGCCCGAAGTAGAAGCGGCCTCTTATACACCATTCATTAAAGTACCCATTTTAATGCTTAATGGAAAATATGATTACTTTTTTCCTTCCGAAACCTCCCAAAAACCAATGTTTGAATTAATTGGAACGAATAAAAATGATAAATACTGGTATTTGCATGAATCCAGTCATACCGTTCCTTTAGATGAGTTTACTAAAAAGGTTAAAATATTTTTAGATAAATATTCAAAGCCACCCGGGAAGTAACTATTTATTTTTTATATCATTACTCGTTAAAAAATAAATACATAGCCAACCTATTGGAACCAACAAGGCTGCAAGTATAAAAAACGATTGAAAGCTGGTTTTAGATATTACTGGTACCAATAGGGTTATAATAATAGTACCTGTTACTGCAGCAGTTCCGCCCATTCCTGCAACCGTTCCTACGTTTTTTCCACTAAAATAATCGGAAGGTAAAGTTTGTAAATTATTAATCAGAAATTGAAATCCAAACAAAGTAGATCCAATTAAAAAGATGGCTAAGTTTTCTTGACTTTTTAATTGATCTAAATAATATAAAATTCCCATTAATCCTGCAAGCATGATAAAACAACCAATGGCAATTGCTTTTTTTCTGGACTTGGCTGCACTCATTCCTCTTTTAATTAAGTTACTGGAATAAAATCCTCCCAATAAGCCTCCAATGGCTGCTAACAAATAAGGTAACCACGCAAAAGCGCCCACTTGTTTAATATCAAATCCCATTTGATCTTTCAAAAAGGTGGGCAACCAGGTTAAAAACATCCACCACACAGGGTCTAAAAATAATCTGGATGTTATAATGCCCCAAGTGTTTTTATATCCTAACAATTCTCGCCAAGTTTTTACAGGCTCTGCGGTTACATTTTTTGAAGAGGTAACTTCACCATCTTCAATATGTTTTAATTCTGCATCTGAAATCCAAGGGTGTTTGGAAGGAATATTTTTATTAATAATTAACCAGGGAATGATCCAAAGTAAACCCAATACACCAATTCCAATAAAAGTGGCGCGCCAACCAAATGCCACATATAAATATGCTATGATAGGCGCTGCTACCACACCGCCTAAGGATGCGCCAGCTCCAAATATACCTTGTGCTATTGCTCTTTCTTTTGCAGGAAACCATTCTGCGTTGCTTTTGGTAGCTCCAGGCCAATTACCAGCCTCACTAAATCCTAACATCCCTCTAAAAAAATTAAATGACATGATAGATCGTGATAAAGCATGCATTGCAATGGAAGCACTCCAGGCTCCTATAGAAACAACCATTCCTAATCTGGTGCCAATCATATCCATCATTTTTCCAGTAAACATTTGACCCAATGCATACATGATCATAAAGCAAGTTGTGATGATAGCTAATGCTTGTTTATTATCAGCATCTGCAATACCAAATTCTTTGTATATATAGGGCCACATTATGTTAATAGCGCTGCGATCTATATAATTTATAATAGTAGCTATACCAATTAATCCAATGATCCACCATCTGAGTCCTTTAATTTTCATATGCTTATATTCTTAGAAGTGTAATCTATTGAGCAATTTTAGAATAATTATTTATTAATATTTTTACCATTTAACATGACCAAATAAGGTCCCTCCCAAACGATCTTGGCATTATTATACAAATACTGATGCTGTGTTTTTGAATTATTATCCCCCTTACAATCAATGAAAAGTAGCTTTCCTGTTTTTAACTGAATTTCAATCACATTATATTCAAGGCTGTTTTCAATTTCTTGTATTTTTTGTACAATTGAATTTGCATTGGAAGTGACTTCATTGACAGGATCATATTTCCCATGCATTTCAATCACATTTATAAAACTAGGATTGATGCAATTTTTTCTAATGATAAAAGCAGGATCTCTTCTTAAATTAAAATTTAAATCGTTGGCGCCAATACGGGCAAACAAAATGCTTGCACTATCGTTAATCATAGATGATATTGTATAAAAATCCCTATCATTTAAAAAAGTCATTTGAGCTATAGTATCCGCCACTTTAGCCTCTGCCTCTTTCCATAAATATTGATACCCATTTTTTTTACCTAATGGGTACATGGCACTTTTTGAATAATTATAATTTACCGTACTATGGATGAATTGACCTAAGTAATAAAAAGGTAAATCATATTGATGTTGACTGGTTGACTGTGCATGGAAAATGTCAATTACTAACTTAGGTTGATCTGGGAGTGTCAACATAAATAACGATCTCCTTAAAGTCACATTCTTATACGCATTACTATCAGAAACACTAATAGCTAATACTTTTTCATTTTCGAAATTTGAATAATTTTTTGAGGGGTAATAAAGTTCTGATATTTTTTCATTTCCATTAAAGTGACTTGATTCATCTACTACCATAGTGTTGTGAGCTATGGTTTGTGTCGCAAATCCTGCATTTTCGGGAAGATACCTACCTCCATATTTTTGCTCTACTCCTACAAATCTGGCTGCACCATAATCTTGTAAAATTTCATTTCCTTTATCAAATAAATTAATATTTAATTTGTCGTAATGTCCATGTGATAATCCGTGCGAAGAATATTTATAGATAAGACTTGTAAGATTAGTCCCCTTTCCACTTCTTAATATGCTTACGCCACCTTTGTTTCCTTTAGCACCATCTGTGTTTTCAATTGTTTTGTATGGAAATGCGAACGATTTATTTTTAATGGTATTAAGTGCTTCTGCTAATTGAATACCACTTTTGGTTAACAATAAACTATGTTGTTTTTTTATGATAGGCAAAAAGGCAGTATCTAGGCCATAGGCCTTTGTATAAATATCCACAGCCATTATCATTTCGCTGGTTGTATAATCTTTATCTTTCATCGCATCATTAAATGCAAAAAATTTTCCGTCGGTGTTGGAATATTGTATCGCAGTACTAATTGCCTTTTTTAATATCGCATCTCGGTAATTAAATATTTTCTTATTTGGATATTTATTATTGAGTGCATTTGAAAAAATGATGAAAGGCAGTAATGCATATCTAGTATAATACGGACCTTCGGTATAATAACCATCTGGTGAAAATAATTGATCTAATAATGCATAAAAACCGCTGCTCCCATTGTGTTGTGTGCCTTCCAATGCTAAGTCAATATAAGTTTGGTTATTAGTTGCGATTCCAATCATTCCCACTCCAGCGGTTGCCCAAACAGCATGATTGTGTATGAGATTAAACCAAGAAGATAAATCCCTGGTTACAAAATCTACTTCTGGCTTGAAAGCGCCTTCTTCAATAATTTTTTTGTCTTTTTCTTGAAGACCAGCATACACAAGATCATAAGCCATTCCTGTATATACCATCCAATTTGCATCATTAAGTGCTTGCCAAAAGATTCTACCAGGAGAAGTGCTAGTAGCTTGTGGATGATTTTTTAAAGTTGGATTTAGTGTAGCATATTTTAAAAGTATGTTACGAACTAAATCTGCATATTTTTGTTCGCCAGTGATATTGTACAAAATAGCACTATTAAACATTAAAATATAATTAGCCTTGTGTCTTTCATGCGTATAACCACCTGCGGGATCCTTGGGTAATGGAACATCTACTTCTTTTTGAAGCCAATAGTCTGTTTCTTTTTTTAAGGTTTCAAAAGATTCATTTAATAATGGCTGTGTTTTTAAATTTGACCTTACTAACAATGCCTCTTCCTTTGTAAAAAAACTTATAGGATGTTGGCTTCTGGAAGATTGCGCAAAAATAAAAAGAGAAAAAAATAAAAGTGACACCCTTTTAATACCACACCCCATAGCGTTAAATTTTAAAGCGCAATCAATTGTTTTTTAATTTTTTTGTTATTATGCAAAAAATGAGCCTCCATTTATTTCTACACTTTCTCCATTAATAAATGAGGCGTTGTCACTTAATAAATACCAAACCAAATCGGCTACTTCTTCGGGTTTACCTTCTCTTTTCAAAGGAGTTGCAGCTGCAACATTAGCTCTAATTTCAGGTTTAGTAAATGTATTGTGAAATGTAGTATTAATCATTCCAGGAGAAACTGCATTTACACGAATACCCCTAGGTCCTAGTTCTTTGGCAAGACCTCGAGTAAGAGTTAATACTGCTCCTTTTGCAGCAGCATATGCCATTGCCCCACCACCACCTCCGTCTCGTGCAGCTTGAGATGTGAAATTTACTATCGCACTTCCTTGCTCCATTAAGGGAACGATTTCTCTACATACCAGATACACTGATTTTAAATTCACATCAATGACAGCATCCCAAAAGTCTTCATCTAAATCAGCTAAAACTTTTCTACCTAATAAACCACCAGTCACATTGACTAAGTAGTCTACTTTATTCCCGAATGCAGCTACACATGCTGCGCTTAACTTTTTTACATCTTCTGCTTTTGTCATGTCTCCCTGAAATGCAATTGCTTCACCACCTGCTTGTTTAATTAAGGTTAAAGTTTCCTCCGCATTTTTGGGATCACTTAAGTAGTTGAAGCAAACCTTTATCCCCGCTTTTGCTAATTTTAATGATACTTGTCTTCCGATATCTCTTGCACCGCCTGTTACAATGGCAACCTTAGATGATGTTGTACTCATAATGCTTGTTT
>JAFMJX010000117.1 GCA_017853235.1 Chitinophagaceae bacterium
TACTGGCGCCTAACTGTTGCGTACCTGAAACTCCAGTATTTAAGTCTTTTTGATGTATCCAAGCCCAATTATATTCGGGTTGTATTTGTAGGAAGAATGTTTCAACTGGCCAAATTCTAGTAAAAGCGCCTATTCCAAATTTAAAATCACTTCCTTGTACGTTATCGTAAATATCCTTGTAAGATGCGTAATAAATATTCATAGCCAAACCGCCATCTAAATATTGGTTGTATGATTTTACCATTTCAGGGTTAAGCCCAATTTGAAATTGATGTGAACCCCCTCCAATTACAATGCCTCCGCCAATGAAAGTTGGAGCTTCACTCATGACTGGACTGGTTTTTAAAATGGTTTGTGCTTGTATTGCATTGCCTCCAAATAAAAACTGTGCTACAAATACGATGATGGCTTTTTTCATGAAAAATGATATAGAGGGTAAAATTTTAAAGATCAAATATTTTACCTGCGTTTAAAATATTATTTGGATCAAACGTTTTTTTAATGCCTCTCATTAATTGTAAACTTATGTCGTCAAACATAACTGGAATATATGTTTTTTGAATCAAGCCAATTCCGTGCTCACCACTAATCGTACCCCCTAATTCTTTTACCAAAACAAACAAGTTTTTTAATATGGAATTTATTTCTTCATTACCATAGCTGGTTTTAATAGTAGGATGATTGATACGAATATGCAAATTTCCATCACCAGCATGCCCGTAACAAACCACTTTAAATCCATGTGCTACACCCAATGCTTTCACTCCTTTAATTAATTCAGGTAATGCAGCGCGAGGTACCACAGTATCTTCTTCAATGGTATAGCCAGCAGTTACAGCGGCTTCGTTGGCCCTTCTTCTAATTTTCCAAAGTTCATTTTTTTGTTGTGCATCATCTGCAAACAATAATTCACCTGCTTCATATTGCATAAGCACTTCTGCAATGGCTTCCATTTCGCTCATCAATACTTCCATGTTGTTTCCATCTACTTCAATGATCAAATGAGCTGCTAAATCATCCGTTAAAGGAATTGCTGTACTATCTAACATTTTTGTAGCTAATCGAATCGCATCAATTTCCATAAGTTCCATGGCACTAGGTGTAATTCCTGCCCTAAAAATGGCACTTACTGCTTCGCTTGCTTTTTCTAAACTATTAAATGGAGCAAGCATTAACACATCAAATTTAGGATGTGGGATAAGTCGAAGCACAATTTTAGTGACAATACCCAAAGTACCTTCACTACCCACCAACAATTGTGTTAAATTATATCCAGTGGCATTTTTTAAAACATTTGATCCAGTCCAAATGATTTCACCTGTGGGTAATACAACTTCTAAATTAAGGACATAATCTTTGACTACGCCATATTTAACTGCCTTGGGTCCTCCCGAATTTTCTGAAATATTTCCACCTATAAAACAGCTTCCCTTACTTGCAGGGTCGGGTGGATAAAACAGCCCTTTTTCTTTCACAGCTTCTTGTAATACTTCGGTGATGACACCTGGCTCGGTTGTTACTTGTAAATTACGTTCGTCAATATGTAAGATTTGATTCAAGCGTTCCATGGAAATCACCAAGCCTCCTAAATGAGGAAGGGCACCACCACTTAGGCCAGTGCCAGCACCTCTTGGTGTGACAGGAATAAGATGTTCGTTGCAAATGATGAGTAATTGAGAAATTTCTTGAGCAGTTCTGGGCTTTACAATGACTTGTGGTGCATAAAACAATTTTTCAGTTTCATCGCGGCCATATTTCTCCAAGTTTTCGGTATCTGTAAACACATATTGAGCTCCCACAATTTTTTCAAATTGCGACACTATGGAAGTAGTAATGGTATTCATTTGAAATTAAAATAAACCGTATAACATACCGTCCACTTTGCTGATAATTTCGCCTAAATCTTCTTCGTTTTCACCGAATTTATTTTTATCGCAATCAATTATTAACAAAGGGCCTTCTTTATAACCTTCAATCCATTTATTATAATACTCGTTTAATTTTTTTAAATAATATAAACGAATATTTTCTTCATATTCACGACCTCTCTTTTGAATTTGAGAAACTAAAGTAGGAACGGAAGCCTTTAAATAAATTAGTAAGTCGGGAGGTTGAACCATGCTTTTGATGGTACTAAAAAAACCATAATAGTTATCAAAATCACGCTTGCTCATTAATCCCATTTCATGTAAGTTGGGTGCAAAAATATTTGCATCTTCATAAATGGTGCGATCTTGTATGATGGTTTCTGTACCTCTTTGGATGTCTAAAATTTGGTTTAATCTACCATGTAAAAAATAAATTTGTAAATTAAAACTCCATCTTGGCATGTCGTCATAAAAATCACTCAAATAAGGATTGTGGTCTACATCTTCAAATTGAGGTATCCAACGATAATGTTTACTTAGTTGCTCGGTTAATGTAGTCTTACCTGCACCAATATTTCCGGCGACTGCGATGTGTTTTGCTTTTTTTACTTTTGCCATGATAGTGAAAATACAAAATAGTTGTTTGACTATTTCTTTTTTTTATAATTTTTATAGGTAGTCCATGCCAATGCTTTTACGCACTAGGGATAAGGTTTGGGAAGCACTTTGTCTTGCTTTGTCCGCACCTTGACGGATTATTTTAATTAAATGTTCTTTATTGTTTTGTAAATCAGTAGCATGTGAACGAATGGGTCTAATAAATTGAACCATATCTTCTGCCAATTGCTTTTTCATGTCCCCATATCTAATAATACAATTCCCCTCACTACTATTATTGAAATCATCTTCAAATTTTTGAACGGTATCTGGAGTGCTTACCAATTTCATTAAAGTAAATAAATTTTCGATATAGTCAGGCTTTACAGCATGTGGGGTCAATGGCCCTTGATCTGTTTTTGCTTTCATGACTTTTTTACGAATTAAATCATCTTCGTCTGCCAAAAATAAGGTGGTCATTTGATTTTCACTCTTACTCATTTTGCCATTCCCATCTAAACCTAAAATCTTCACCAATTCGCTGTTGTAATTGAAAGCGTAAGGTAAAGGGAAAATATCGCCATATCTATAGTTGAATCGCTCGGCAAAATTGCGTGCCATTTCTAAATTTTGTTCTTGATCTTTTCCTACTGGAACTTTGACTGCTCTGTGTATTAAAATATCTGCAGCTTGCAAAACCGGGTACGTTAATAATCCGGCATTGACATTATCGGGTTGCATGCGCACTTTGTCTTTAAATGTAGTGGTCTTTTCTAATTCACCTTTATATGACAGCATATTTAAATACAAATACAATTCAGCAATTTCGGGAACATCACTTTGAACATACAAAGCCACTTTTTCGGGATCTAAACCACATGCAATATTTTCGGCCACCACACGCAACACGCTTTGTTGCAACTCCTTTGTATCGGGATGGGTGGTTAAGCTGTGCCAATTAGCAACAAAAAAGTAACATTGATATTCATCTTGCATACGCACATAATTGCGCATAGCACCAAAATAATTCCCTAAATGAAGGAACCCGGTAGGTCTGATTCCGCTTAATACTATTTCCTTTTCCATATCTGTGCGAAGATAATGAAATGGGAACCCATTTTTTAGCATCTTTTTGGGATATTTGTACCTAATTTTAAAAAAAATCGCTTGAGCCCAGCTTCTCTTTTATCCAGCCCTATCGAATATCTAAAAGGGGTAGGCCCATTAAGGGCTGATCTGCTTAAAAAAGAGCTGCAGATTTATACCTTTGGCGACCTCTTAGAGCATTTCCCCCACCGTCATATAGATAAAACTCAGGTCTCCACCATTGCTTCTGTGCATCCCGAACAAGATTTTATCCAAGTAAAAGGGGTATTAAAGGGTTTGGAAGTGATTGGGGAGAGAAGGTCCAAGCGCTTGGTTGCTCAGTTACAGGATGAAACAGGGCAGCTAGAGTTGGCTTGGTTTCAAGGAATAAATTGGGTGCAGAAAAACTTAGTAGAAGGAAGTGTGTTTTTGGTATTTGGCAGAGTGAGTTTTTTTAATGGAAGAGCACAAATTGTCCACCCCGAAATAGAACCCTATGTGGCCGTTGCACAAGGACAAAAATCCTTGCTAGAACCTGTCTATTCCTCCACCGAAAAATTAAAATCAAGGGGTTTGAATGGCAAACAAATTGGGAAATTGACACAAAGTTTGTTTCAACAAATTAGTGCGCGCGAAGTACCCGAAAATTTACCTGATTCTTTGCTTCAAAACAGATTAAGTAGATGGGAAGCTTTTCGACAGATACATTTTCCAACCTCTGCTGCCAATTATAAGAAAGCATTAGAACGTTTCATTTTTGAAGAATTATTTATCGCCCAAGTAAGATTGAATTTAATTAAAATTCAAAGACATAAAAATAGTCAAGGACATCGATTCGAAAAAGTGGGGGCATATTTTAATGAGTTTTATAATCATCATTTGCCTTTTGAATTAACAGGTGCTCAAAAAAGGGTCATTAAGGAAATAAGATTAGATACCGCCAAAGGGTATCAAATGAATCGTTTGTTGCAAGGGGATGTGGGTAGTGGAAAAACAATGATTGCTTTGCTGGCAATGTTAATTGCTGCTGATAATGGTTTTCAAAGTTGTATCATGGCTCCTACCGAAATCCTTGCTCAGCAACACTATGCAAGCTTAGGGGAGTTGTTAAAATCCATGCCTCTTGAAATTGCATTGTTAACTGGAAGTACCAAAATTGCCGAAAGAAGACGCATCTTAAAAGGCCTAGCAGAAGATACCATACATTTTGTAGTAGGGACCCATGCCATTATTGAGGAAGTGGTTCAATTTAAAAATTTAGGATTAGCAGTCATTGATGAGCAGCATCGTTTTGGGGTAGCGCAACGTGCGCAGTTATGGAAAAAAGCATCTATCCCACCACACGTATTAGTCATGACTGCAACCCCCATTCCACGTACTTTAGCTATGACCGCTTTTGGCGATTTAGATTATAGTGTGATGGATGAATTACCGCCAGGCAGACAAGTCATTAAAACGGTACACCGTTATGAAACGTCAAGAGCCAGTGTGATGGACTTTGTAAAATCAGAAATCACAAAAGGAAGACAAGCTTATTTTGTATATCCATTAATCGAAGAAAGTGAAAAATTAAGTTTTGAAGATTTGATGCAGGGGTATGAGCAAGTAAAAAGTTATTTTCCTGAACCCAAGTATAAAATAAGTATGGTGCATGGCCGCCAAAAAAATATAGAGAAGGAAACAAATATGAAAAGATTTGTTTCGGGGGATACGCAAATTTTGGTGGGGACTACAGTTATTGAAGTGGGTGTAAATGTTCCCAATGCAAGTGTTATGGTCGTTGAAAGTTCTGAAAAATTTGGCTTGTCACAACTGCACCAATTAAGAGGGCGCGTAGGAAGAGGTTCGGAGCAGAGTTATTGTATTTTATTAAGTAGTGTTAAAGCAAGTAAGGAAGCTAAAGAGAGATTAAAAATTATGTGCAGCACAAGTGATGGGTTTGTCATAGCCGAAAAGGATTTAGAATTAAGAGGGCCTGGGGATATAGATGGTACTAGACAAAGCGGTGCACTCAATTTTAAATTGGCCAACATCATCAACAACAGAGATACGCTCGAATTAGCAAAAGAAGCAGCTGAAGCCCTTTGTGAAAAGGATCCTA
>JAFMJX010000118.1 GCA_017853235.1 Chitinophagaceae bacterium
TTTTAAAAATCAAAGGGGATATGAAAAGCCCCATTCTCTGTTTCTTAGGTCCTCCAGGTATTGGTAAAACCTCATTAGGAAAATCCATTGCTCATGCCATAGGACGAAAATACATAAGAGTAAGTTTGGGAGGTTTGCATGATGAAAGTGAAATTAGAGGTCATCGAAAAACATATATAGGGGCAATGCCTGGTCGAATTGTTCAAAGTTTACGAAAGGTGAAAACATCTAATCCAGTAATGATTTTAGATGAGATTGATAAAATTGGTAAGGATCACAGAGGGGATCCTTCTTCTGCATTATTAGAAGTGCTGGATCCAGAACAAAACAATAGTTTTTACGATAATTACTTAGAAACAGAATATGATTTAAGTAAAACATTATTTATTGCTACGGCAAATGACATTAGTCAAATTCAACCAGCCTTAAGAGATCGTTTAGAAATTATTGATTTAAGCGGATATGCTGTAGAAGAAAAAGTGGAAATAGCTAAAAGACATTTATTGCCTAAACAAAAAATGGCACATGGTTTAGATAAAATTAATTTTAAGGTGCCCGATACCGTGCTTGAAAAAATCATTGAAGATTATACTCGTGAAAGTGGTGTTAGAGAATTGGATCGTCAGTTAGCTTCCATTATGCGTTATCAAGCAAAAGAACTCGCTTATAAACATAAAGTAAAGCCTACTGTTTCCAAGTTGGATTTATTAAAAATTTTAGGTCAAACCAAGTATAGTAATGAATTGTACAAAACAGTGAACATGCCTGGGGTTGCTGTTGGGTTGGCTTGGACTTATGTAGGTGGTGATATTTTATTTATTGAAACCTTGTTATCCGAAGGTAAGGGGGATTTAAAATTGACAGGTAACTTAGGAAATGTGATGAAGGAAAGCGTTACCACAGCCTTGACTTACTTGCAAGCCAACGCTAAAAAAATTGGTGTAGATCCTGCCTTGTTTAATACAAAATCTGTACACGTACATGTGCCTGAGGGGGCTGTGCCTAAAGATGGCCCTAGTGCAGGTATCACTATGTTAACGGCACTTACATCTGCATTTACTGGTCGTAAAGTGAAACCTTATTTAGCAATGACAGGTGAAATTACTTTGCGAGGACAAGTATTACCAGTGGGTGGAATAAAGGAAAAAATATTAGCTGCAAAAAGAGCTGGGATGAAAGAAATTATTCTTTGTGCCCAAAATGAAAAAGACGTCAATGAAATAGAACCAAGTTTTATTAAAGGGGTACAATTTCATTATGTAAAAAATATGCAACAAGTGCTTGACTTAGCATTAGTTTAAGTTGATTTTCATCTGTTCAACCCCTAGCTTTGTAGTATGTGCATCATTCAAGACATTTCTAAAAAGTTAGGGGTTTTATTTTTGTCCTTAGTGATAGGTCAGATGTCAATTTGGGCACAGACCACACAAAATGTTTCAGGAGGTGCAGCCAATTCGGTGTATCATTTTTTAACATTACCTTATTCTGCAAAAGCAACTGCCCTGGGAGGTTTGAATATTAGTTCCTTGTCTTCGGATCTAGGCTTAGCTATGTACAATCCATCATTATTAACGAGTGATTTGGATCATCAATTACAAGTAGGAGTGAAACCCTATTTATCAGATATTAAACAATATGATGTGAATGGGGCATATTGGATTGCATCCAAAAATAGGATGTTGGGCTGGGGGGTGCATTATATGGATTATGGATCCACAAATATGACCGATGTAGCGGGAAATAATTTAGGTGATTTTAGACCCAATGATTATAGTATTCAAGTTTCTCTTGCGGGTCAATATACCCAAAGTTTATACATTGGGTCCACTTTAAAACTGATTCAATCCAATTATGGCTTATACAAATCCTCTGGTTTGGCAATGGATATAGGATTAAGGTATCGTTCTGTGAATGAGTTGTCGCAGGTATGTATTTTAGTAAATAATATTGGGACTCAAATTAAATCATATGTTTCTAAAGAGGATTTGCCTTTTAATTTGGTGGTGGGATGGACTAAAAAGTTAGAACATGCACCTGTTCAATTTTCTATTACTGCAGAAAAGTTATCCTTGTGGAAATTGGCCTATAATGATACTACTTTTAATCAGCAACAAGGATTCGCATCACCGGCTTCTTTGCAGCATCTTATCAATCATTTTATTGTAGCAGGAGAACTATTTATAGGAAAACAAGCAAGTGTACAACTGGGATATAATTTTATGCGTCGCTTTGATTTAAATATTCAAGGGCAACAAAATTGGATGAATGGATTTAGTACAGGACTAGATCTTCGTTTTAATAAAATACAATTTCAATATGGTAATGCTTTTTTTCAAAAAAATAGTTACCACCATTTTTCTCTGTTTTATCAATTAAGAAAAAACTAAACCTCAAAACGAGTTGAATTAAATTCCTCCTTTTTTCCCAGGAAAGATGGCTTTAGGTTTTTGTGCATCCTTGTTTGGCTTAATTTCTGTCTTTGGTATGGGGTTGCTTTTGGTATTGTTTTGTAATGATTTGTTATGAGCGTTTGTAGTTGATTTCTCTGCTTCTGGGATTTGATAGTCTGATTCGGCTTTGATATCATCTACATTTTGATTGTCGGGTATATCATTCATTAAACTGGTGCTGTCTTGATTCACAAAGTTCACATTAAAGTCGCCTATTAAGTTGGAGGGTTTTTCAAAACTTGCGTTAGGGTCTAAATTGCAAGCAGGGTCGTTGGTCACTTTGTTCATAAAATAGGCCCAGATGGGTAAGGAAGCATGAGCCCCTTGACCAAAATAATTATCCGAAAAACGTATGTATCTGTCATCGCAACCTACCCATGCGCCAGCTAATAATTGTGGAGTATAACCCATAAACCATAAATCACTGTTGTCATTCGTGGTTCCTGTTTTACCAGCAATGGATTGTGCTTTTACATCAAAAGAATACATGCTTCGTCCTGTTCCTTTTGAAATAACACCTTGCATCATGCTTACAACTGAATAAGCGGTAACATCATTGATGACTTTTCTTCTTTGTGGAGAAAAGCTTTCTAATACATTGCCATTTTTATCTTCTATACGATTAATGAAAAATGGCTGAGCATTATAACCTGCTCCTGGGAACATGGTATAAGCTTGAACCATTTCAAATAATGAAATTTCAACTGCACCTAATGCAATAGAAGGATAAGCGGTGAGGTCTGCTTGAACATTGCATTTTTTCAAGTAGTCTACAAATTGCTTTGCTGCTTCATTTCCTTTGCTATTTATTTGTTTCATAATATAGGCAGAAGCACAGTTCCGAGATTCGGCCAAAGCTTGAGCCATAGGCATAGACATTCCTGTACAAGTTTTAGAAGTATTTGGCACCATTCCGTAACCTTCAAAATTTTGTTGTTGATCTTGTACAATGGTAGCAGGGGTAAGGCCCGCTTTTTCAATCGCTAATGAATATAATAATGGTTTAATGGTAGAACCTACTTGTCTTCTGGTGTTGATATTGACATGGTCATATTTAAAAGTTTTAAAATCAACTCCACCCACCCATGCTTTGACTTCACCAGTAAAAGGGTCAACAGCAAGAAAGCCAGTTTGTAACATTTGCTTATGATATTTCAAGGAATCCATGGGCGTCATGATGGTATCTATAAATCTGTTTTTATTCCAAGCAAAAACACGCATGTTTAAAGGCTCGTCAAATGTTTTACGAATTTCTGCATCTTCCAGGTCCTCTTTTTTCGCATTTCTCCAACGATCTGTTTGCTTCACCGCTAATTCCAGTTGATTGTTAAAGTCCTTCCAAATGGTCCCTGATTTAATGTTATTTTGTTTGTTGAATTCTCTCTGCAAATAGGCCATATGTCTTGCCACTGCCTCTTCGGCATACAATTGCATACGTGGATTAATAGTGGTATATATTTTTAATCCATCTTTATACAAGTTATAGGAGTCGCCATTGTTCTTTTTGTGTTCCTTGCACCATTTTTTCATGAATTCTCCCAATGTCATTCTAAAGTAAGGGCCTAATCCATTGTTTTCATCTAATTTTCTATAATTCGTCACAATAGGCTTTTCCTTTATTTGATTTGCTTGATCTTGACTAATATATTTTTGACCTGCCATACGACTAATGACTAAGTTCCTTCTTTCTAAAGCCAATTTGGGATTACGATTAGGATTGTATTTAGTAGGTGCATTAATCATACCAATTAATAAAGCAGCTTCTTCAATTGTTAAACGATCGGGTTCTTTTTGAAAGAAAGTACGAGAGGCATTGCTGACACCAAATAAATTATCACTAAAAGGAACTGTATTTAAGTATAGCGTTAATATTTCTTGTTTTGTAAAGTTGCGTTCAAGTTTTATTGCAATGATGCTTTCCTTAATCTTTTGAATGAAACGTAAAAGTTTGTTTTTGGTGCTCCAGTTATTTGTAAATAAGTTTTTAGCGGTTTGCATACTTATAGTAGAGGCGCCACCTTGGCTTCCTAAAAAAGCAACCGCACGTAAAAGACCTTCTCCATCTATTCCATAGTGGTCATAGAATCTTTTATCTTCAGTAGCCACCAATGCCTGAATTAAATATGGGCTTATGTCACGGTATTTAACGCTAATACGATCTTCTAAATAAAATTTACCCATGGGGGTGCCATCTTGAGCATATACTTGGCTGGCTAGAGAAGCAGTGGGGTTTTCAATATCATCTAAATCTGGCATATCTCCAATCCAACCCCAATTAAGCATGAGTAAAAATAAAATAATTACACCTGCCGTAATAAAGTAATACTTCCAAAAAATACGTATCCAATTTTTAGGTTTTTCAGTTGGTTGATTCACTTTTGGTCCTTTAATTATTTATAAATATTTTTTTCCATGAATATTTTGTATCTTATCAAATCATCATAGTTGTTTATTTGTACAATATTTGATTTGCCTAATAGGAACAATTCATATTGTTTGGGCGGGATAAAGGAAATAATTTCTTTATCCAATCTGCCTTTTATTTTGTTTATATAATTCTTGCTTTGTGACAAATCGTCAAATGGTCCAATCCATACAACAAAAATTTTATCTTCAAATTGTAAGTAAGTTACATCTAATTTTTGTTTTAAAAATTCCTCTTGATTCAATTCCTGGAAAGATTTTTGAATCTCCTTTACCAATATTTCTTTGATATCACGTGTGACCAAGGCCATATAGTGTGGCTCTATTTCGGTTTTTGTGAATTGTGGGCCTTCTTGTTGAGGAACCATGGCGGCTTGTGGTTCTGTGATTTTTGGCGTAGGAGTGGGTGCATTATAATTGAGACTAGGAGGTGCAGTGGCTATATATACTTCTGTTCTAACCGAATCTCCATTCAGTTTTTGTAAATACGTTTCGGTTTCTTTACGCTTCTTGATTTGATCTATGATATTTTTGGCATAATCTCTTATGCGTTCGTTTTGATGGAGGTATATAATAGAATCCAATAATACAAGTGCTGCACTATCCATTTTTTGTTGCGCTAACATTTTTACTTTTAAAAACTGATAAGGTGCGAACCATTTTGTTTTACGAAGTTGAAGGTCTAATAGGGTAGCTTTGCTTTTTAGTGCTGGCCAATTACCAATAGAT
>JAFMJX010000119.1 GCA_017853235.1 Chitinophagaceae bacterium
AAAGCAGGCGCCATTGATGATAAATTCATGCTTATTATTCGTGATAATATTATTTCTGGAAATGTAAGTGCTGCAAAAAGTTTAGCTAAAAATACAGACAATCCAGTAGCTAAAATGATTGAGAAAGGAATCATGCGAATAGGAAAACCTTTGGATGCAATTGAAAAAAGCATGGAAAATGTAGGCAAGTTGGAAATGTATACAATGGAACGAAATTTAAATATTTTATCTTTAGTAGCAGGCATTGCTCCGATGTTTGGGTTCTTAGGAACCATTATTGGAATGGTTCAATTATTTTATGGCATTGCTTCAACGGGAGAGTATACTTTAAATACAATTGCAGGTGGTATTTATACCAAAATGATTACTTCTGCTACTGGTTTAATCATTGGATTAGTCGCTTATGTAGGGCACAATTATTTAAGTACTCAAATTGATAAAACGGCTAATAAAATGGAAACTGCAAGTGCCGACTTTTTAGATATTTTACAAGAGTCCACTCATTCCTAAAAGTCCTTCTATGAATTTAAAACCTCGATTTAGACATTCACCTGAAGTGCATACAGGAGCTTTAAATGACATTTTATTTATCTTGTTGTTATTTTTCTTGATTGTATCAACACTTGCAAATCCCAATGTGATTAAAGTATCCAATCCAAAATCTAGTACAGATACCAAAGCCAAACAAACGGTAGTGGTGACAATTAATAAAGATCAACAATTATTCATAGGGTCTTCGCCTGTAAGCATAGATTCTTTATCTAGTCAGTTAAAAATGTTTTTGACAAAAGAAACTGAAAAGCCTTCTGTGGTGATTAATGGAGATAGTGTTGCTAGCTTAGGAATGACTATTAAAGTGATGCAAATTGTAAAGCAGTTAGGTGCTACACCTGTAATTGCAGTGGATCCATCGCATTAAAATTATTTTTTCAAGCTGGCGCGAATCATTCTGTCTTTACCAAACATATCTTGTCTCAACTCAGCATGATAATTCATTTCATCTAACAAGTTCATGAGTGCAGTTGCTTGATCGTAATGAATTTCGAAAAATAACTGCCCATTTTTATTTAAAGCTTGTTTTCCTAATCTTGCGATCATTTTGTAAAAAATGAATGGGTCCTCATTACTGACAAATAGGGCTATTGCTGGTTCATATTGTGTCACTTGATTTTCCATATTTTCTTTTTCGCGAAGAGGGATATAGGGCGGATTGCTTACTATAATATCATATTTTTCGGGAAGTGAGGCAGACATTAAAATATCTTGTTGTACCCAACTTACATTGGCATGTAATGTGGAAGCATTTTTTTGGGCGACTTTTAACGCCTTATCACTAACGTCTATTCCAGTGACTTTTGCCTCTGACAATAATAAGGATAATGCAATCGCAATACAACCCGATCCAGTTCCAATATCAGCAATTTGCAACGGCTTATTTACAATTTGAGCATATTCATGTATCCATTCTACCAATTCTTCTGTTTCGGGCCTTGGAATTAAAACCGATTCATTTACAAAATATTCATTCCCTAAAAACCAAGCTTTTCCGGTAATGTATTGGAAAGGTTTATTTTGTAATAATTGTACAACTCCTTCTTGAAATGACTTTTCCCATGAAGGTTTTATTTCGTCTTGTAGGTGGATCACTTGTTGCACTTGATTCCATCCTGTTACATGTTCAATGAAAAGAGGTAGTAAGCTATTCAGCTCAACAGTATCATAACTGCTGATTAATTGATTTTTAATATTTTGTTTTATCTCTGCTAAACGCATAATGCAATGTTACTAATGATTACGCATTATGAAGTAACTTTGTAGTATATTTTATTATAACACCATATCGCAAACTGCCATAGCTGAATTTAAAGACAGGGGGAGTAAGTTTATAGCTTACAGTTTTCCTGTAACAAGTATTGATGCCTGTAAAAAAATTTTAGCTCAATTAAAAAAAGAACATCCTAAAGCAGTACATCATTGTTTGGCTTATCGAATTGGGGTGGATGGCTCCACCTATAGAGTAAGTGATGATGGTGAACCATCTGGGTCGGCTGGTAGACCCATTTTAGGGCAAATAGACAGCAAGCAACTTACTAATATTATGGTGGTAGTTGTTCGCTATTTTGGTGGTACTTTATTAGGAGTTCCCGGGTTAATCAATGCTTATAAAACTGCAACAAGTTTGGCATTACAATTGGCTCCCATTATTCAAAAGTCGGTGGAAATAGAGTATGTTTTGAATTTTGATTACCAACAAATGAATGAAGTCATGATGGTGGTAAAACAATATCAATGTACTGTGTTAGAACAATCAGCTTCTTTATTTGTGATGTTAAAAATAGGAGTTCCAAAAGCGCGGTTAGAAGAAGTGATTTCAAAATGGAAGGATTTACAGGGAATTACCTATACTCCTCTTTAAAATTAAATTATGGGGTAGGGTATTTATAAAATCCTTCACCCGATTTGACTCCTAATTTTCCGGATTTAACCATATCCACTAAAAGGGAACAGGGTGCATATTTGGCATTATGAAATCCTTCTTGCAGGATCATTAAAATATTGTGACACACATCTAATCCAATATAATCAGCTAGTTGTAGAGGTCCCATTGGATGAGCCATACCCAATTTCATAATTTGGTCAATGGTTTTTGCATCACTCACTCCTTCGGATAATGCAATGATTGCTTCATTAATCATTGGCATTAAAATTCTATTGGAAATAAAGCCAGGAAAATCTTTGACAACACAGGGCACTTTGCCTAATTGCTCAGTGAGTGCTACAATTTTTTGAGTGACTTCGGGTAATGTTTGTTGACTATAAATAATTTCTACCAATTTCATAACTGGAACTGGATTCATGAAATGCATGCCAATTACATTTTCGGGACGTTGTGTGGCAGCGCCCAACTGTGTAATGGAAATTGAAGAAGTATTGGTAGCTAAAATGCAATCTTTTTTGGCAAAGGCATCCATGTTTTTGAAAATACTTTTTTTAATTTCTATATTTTCTGTAGCTGCTTCAATAATCATATCTGCATCTTTGACACCTAATTCCATGTTTGTGAAAGTGGTGATAGATTGTAATGTATTTATTTTTTGATCAGGGAGAATGGTATTTTTAGCGATTTGACGATCTAAATTTTTATCAATTGTAGCCATCGCTTTTTGTAAAGCTGCTTCCTGAGTATCTATTAAATGTACTTGAAATCCTTGTTGTGCAAAAACATGTGCAATCCCGTTACCCATAGTGCCTGCACCAATGACTGCAATGATTTTCATGATCCTTTATTTTTTAGATTTGTAATCTCCGCGTTTCCAGGAATTAATAAAACTTTTCCATGCAGCAGGATTTAAAATATTCATAGGTGGCAACTGACCTGAGTAATAATATTTGGATGCTTGTTGATTTAAGGCAGCACCTACCGCTTCTTTCCCGTCATATGGCAAGCTTGATAATATGATTCTTTTTTGACTCGCACTTGTGTTTTTTCTTGCTGTTTCATACATGTCTTCATCAATTTTAGCATTCACAAAGTCGCGTTCAAATTGTGCACGAGTAGGGCGAGGTTTTAATATCGTGGCAGGTAAAAAATTAGTATCGTTTACCATTAATTGTATCACACTATATTGATTTCCCTCTAAATTTTCAGGAATGGAAATGGTTCTGTTTTTAAATCCAACACAAGAAAAAGTAATTTGTTCCCCTTTATTCACAGCTATAGAAAATACCCCGTCATTGTTTGTAATAGTTCCTCTTCCTTTTTTATTTACGACTACGCTAGCAAATGGGATGGCTTTTAAACTATCGGCTGTCATGATGACGCCATATAATTGTACCACTGAATCGCGGTAAATATCTGGCGCTTTGGTTTGTGCCTCAGCAGTCCTATTCCATAAAATTGAACTAATTATAAAAAGGGAAAAAACGAGTTGTCTCATGTGGCTACAAAATTAAGATGCATTCTTTTAAATTAGGTGATAAATTTTGCCTATAAAATGCATGTTTTGTTATAAAAATATCAAATCCTGGGTTTAAAACCACAAAATAAGCGCATGGAGGCTTAACTTTGCAGGACTTTAATTTTTTTAACATAAACTTCCAAAATGACAGTTGAGTCGGTATTAAAAGCATTGGGTAATGTGCAGGAGCCAGATTTAGGCAAGGATTTAGTAACCCTAAATATGATTAAGGATTTAGTGATTGACGGGAACAAAGTAAGTTTTACAATCGTGTTAACGACGCCCGCATGTCCCATGAAAGATTTGATGAAAAATGCTTGTGAAAATGCTATTAAACTTTTAGTTAATAAAGAAGCGCAAGTGATTGTTGCATTCACTTCTAATACCACCAGTTTACGTAAGAGTGAGGAAACTGTTTTAGCTAATGTTAAAAATATTATTGCAGTTGTAAGTGGTAAAGGAGGTGTAGGAAAAAGTACTGTATCGGCTAACTTGGCTTTAGCCTTAGCCGAAGGAGGTGCCAAAGTGGGTTTAATGGATGCCGATATTTATGGTCCCAGTGTTCCTATCATGTTTGGAGTAAGAGGTCAACGTCCTATGATGAAAGACGAAAATGGAAAAGGAATTATTTTACCTCTTGAAAAATACGGGATTCGTTTAATGAGTATTGGGTTATTAGTAGATGAAAAAGATGCTGTAGTTTGGAGAGGGCCGATGGCAAGTAGCGCCATTCGTCAATTTATTACTGATGTTGATTGGGGTGAATTAGATTATTTAGTCATTGATATGCCTCCAGGAACTGGCGATATACATTTAACTATTATGCAAACTGTTCCAGTGACGGGTGTTGTGATTGTGACAACTCCACAAAATGTGGCGTTAGCTGATGCTAAAAAAGCAATCGCTATGTTTGGGCAAGCGAATATTAAAGTACCTATTATTGGTTTAGTTGAAAATATGGCCTATTTCACTCCAGCAGAACTTCCTCAAAATAAATATTACTTATTTGGTAAAGAAGGAGGAAAAAATTTAGCAAGTGAATATGATTTACCATTTTTAGGTCCCATTCCTTTAGTGCAAACCATTCGTGAAGGGGGAGATGAAGGGGTGCCCGCAATGGTAGGCCATGATGAGGTCTCAAAAGAGGCATTAAGAATGGTAGTGTCTCAAGCAGTTCGTCAAATAGCTATTCGAAATGCTCATTTACCAAAAACACAAACTATCACAGTAGCAGAATGAGTGATTCCAAAATAATTATTGCTGTAGACGGGTATTCATCCTGTGGCAAAAGCACTTTGGCCAAAGCCCTAGCTGCACATTTATCTTATGTGTTTATTGATACTGGAGCAATGTATCGTGCCATTGCTTTGTATTTATTAAGGCATCAAATTGATTTCAATGATACTTCAAAAGTAGTAGATGCTTTAAAACATATTAAACTATATTTCAAATACAACCCGGACACTGCCAAAAGTGATATGTACTTGAATGATGAAAATGTGGAGGCTGAAATTAGAGAAATGAGTGTGAGTCAAAAAGTGAGTGAAGTAGCAGCGATAAGTGAAGTGCGCTCATTTGCTGTGGCGCAACAACATGAAATGGGTAAAGATAAAGGCATTGTGATGGATGGACGTGATATTGG
>JAFMJX010000120.1 GCA_017853235.1 Chitinophagaceae bacterium
TCTTCCTCCCGAACCCATGTTTATGGAAGTAAACCTTGGAAATAGTAATACAGGTCAAGGTGAAACACCTCCTTTAAGTAAAGAAGCTCCGGCACCCGAAGTAGGAGCAACAAAAACGGTAAAAGCGGCAACTACTTCAAAACTGGCTAAAATAAATACGCTCTCCAACGATCCAAATGATGAAGCGGTAAAATCTGCTTCGGCTAAAAAAGTACTCAAATCCATTCCAGTGCCTCCAGCACCCAAACCAAAAGCATTAATGGGGAAATATGCTGGCGGCAATGGAAAAGGCGGCAACAATCAGGATAGTTATAATGATGTAAAAGACCAAGGTATTGCCGGCGGGAAAGGAGATCAAGGAGTGGCCAATGGAAGTATAAACGGCAAAACCTATCAAGGTGAAGGTGGCCCATTTGTAACCAAAGGAGATCGCAAAGTCACTAAAGCTTATTCCTTTAATGGAGATGTAGAACCTGCTACCATTTATGCTGAAATTGAGGTGAACCCTGCAGGTATTGGTCGATTTGTTCAAATTGTAAAAGGATCCAGTTCCAATGATGCAAAATATAAAAAAGCAATCATTGAATACTTAACCAAAATAAGTTTTAATACTGCTGATCACAATTCCTTTGTGACTGTTAAGTTCAAATTTGAAGTTCAATAATTATGCTGTCCTATCAAGACACCATTGACTATTTATACAGTCGTTTGCCTTTATTTAGTAGAATTGGTGCTGCTGCTATCAAAAATGATCTACACAATACGCTTGCCATTTGTTCTTTTTTAGAACACCTCGAAAAAAAATTCAAAACAGTTCATATTGCAGGTACCAATGGCAAAGGATCTACAAGCCATATGTTAGCAAGTATTTTTCAAGAAGCAGGATACACCACCGGATTATATACCTCCCCACATTTATACGACTTCAGGGAACGCATTAAAGTAAATGGCGAAATGTGTTCCACCCAATTTGTCATTGATTTTACACATAAAATGAAAGGATTTATTGAAACAGCAGCACCTTCATTTTTTGAAATTACGGTAGGCATGGCTTTTGATTATTTTGCGCAACAAAAAGTGGACATCGCTATTATTGAAACAGGATTGGGTGGACGTTTAGACAGCACCAATGTGATTATACCCGAATTAAGCATCATCACAAATATTGGGTGGGATCATATGGCTTTATTAGGAAATGATTTAACCAGTATTGCGAAAGAAAAAGCTGGCATCATTAAAAAAAATGTGCCTGTAGTGATTAGCGAAACCATTTCTGAATCCAAAATAGTTTTTGAAGAAAAAGCGAAAGAGTGCGACGCTCCTATTTATTTTGCCGAAGCGTATTTTAATTTAATTCAATTTAAAAATCATTGGAATACTGCCACATTTGAATTTTCATGTTTGCAAAAATTCAATGAGACTTCCTATTTTGATAGTTCATTCTCCATTCAGTGTGACTTACCAGGAAAATATCAATATAAAAATTTAAGAGGTGTTTTAACGGCAATCCAAATTTTAAAAAAACAAGGGTGGAATATTTCAAAAGATACTATTCTAAATGCATTGGCAAAAATTAAGAAAAATAATGGATTAATGGGTCGCTGGGAATGCATGCAGGAACATCCACGTGTTGTTTTAGATGTTGCTCATAATGAACATGGAATCAAAGCGCTTTTAGAACAATTAGAAAGTTTAACTTATGAAAATTTGCACATTATTACAGGCATGGTGAAAGACAAGGACGTACAAGCTGTTCTAAATTTACTTCCTGTTCAAGCAAAATATTATTTTACCCAATCTCATATTCCTAGAGCATTACCTGTTTTGGATTTAGTTGCAAAAGCAAAACAGGTTGGACTTTCTGGAGACGCTTTTGATAATGTCAATGATGCCATCGCTCAAGCTATCAAAAAAGCAACTGACAATGACTTGATTTTAGTGATTGGAAGTATATTTCTAGTAGCTGAAGTGGATAGATCCAAATTTACGACCAACCTTTAGAGGCGCATAAATTTTTGATATGTGCAATATGATGTTTCCCATGCCAAGAATAAACTGCAAACATATCCCACAAACTAACTTCCGCATTACGACCTGGATGGAATAATTTTCTTTGCCACTGCTCTTCAGTTAAACTGGATAATAAATCGGTCCACCTTTGATGTAAAGCATGTAATAAAGTGGTAGAAAAATTTACTGGCGTTTGCAATACATCTGCAGTCAATGACCATTCGTTTTCATGATATGCTTTAATGACAGGAACCTCTTCTGTCAAGGCTAATTTAAATCGAACAAAGGCATTCATATGACTATCCGCTAAATGATGAACCACTTGCTGAACTGTCCATCCACCCTCTCTGTATGGAGTGTCTAATTGGGATTTATCCAAATGCTGAATTGCAAATTCTAAATCACTTGGCAACATTTTCATATCATGAAGCCATTCCTTTTTAGTGGCTTCGCTAAATGGTTTTACTTCATATTTTCCAATGGGATAACGAATGTCTTGCATGTTCAAACTATTTACTGTATTTTAAATTAAGATTCACTTCTCCAAGCTTTACCAGTTCTATGAATAAATACATCTTCTAAATTAGCCTTCTTCACTTCTTTTTCTTTTTCAAAACCGCTTGCCACTAATTCATCAATTAATTGATTGGGAGAATCCATTGCTATCATTTTACCACTGTCTATGATGGCAACTCTATCACATAAAATTTCAGCCTCATCCATATAATGAGTGGTAATAATAATAGTAGTTCCACTATCTCTTATTTCTTTAATTAAATCCCATAAGTTTCTACGAGCTTGAGGATCTAACCCTGTAGTGGGTTCATCTAAAAAAATAATAGCGGGTTTATTGATCAGCGTGGTAGCAATTGAAAAACGTTGTTTTTGTCCCCCACTCAATTGTTTGTATTTTGAATTGGCTTTATCCTCCAAATTTACTTTTCTTAATAAATCGAGCGGATCCACTTCACTTTGATACAGTCCAATGAATAAATGAATCAGTTCCTTTAGATTAAGATTTGGATAAAACCCAGCAGTTTGTAATTGTACCCCTATAATTTTTTTGATGTCTTCGGGGGACTTATCAATACTCATTCCATTGACCCATACTTCTCCACTGGTCTTTTCTTTTAAAGTTTCGATAATTTCAAGAGTAGTTGATTTTCCAGCACCGTTGGGACCTAACAATCCAAAAATTTCCCCAGCAAACACATCAAAGCTAATTCCATTTACTGCTGTAAAAGATCCATAGGATTTGACTAAATTTTGGACACTAAGGACTGGTTTTGGGGACATATTAACTCATTCAATTCAACAAATTTAACGGCTTTTAAGGGGAAGTCAAAATGAAAAACATAATAGATACCCTTATCTTTGTTAAAAAGGGAAAAGCAATGAAAGTGGGTATTTTAGGAGGAGGCCAATTAGGTCGCATGTTATTACAAGCTGCAGCTAATTTTGATGTCACCACTTATGTGCTTGAAAATGATCCTCAGTGCCCTTCGGCACATCTTTGTCATCATTTCACATTGGGTGATATACAAAATTATGATCAAGTATATGCTTTTGGTAAAAATTTAGATGCCATCACCATCGAAATAGAAGCAGTAAATGTTGCGGCGCTTGAACAACTTGAAAAAGAAGGGGTGAAAGTGTATCCCACTCCATCTGCAATTAAAATCATCAAAAATAAAATTTTACAAAAACAATTTTATCATCAACACGAAATTCCAACCTCTCCATTTCATGTGACTTCACACAGCACTGAATTATTACAACATATTTCATTTTTGCCAGCAGTCCACAAATTAGGAGAAGGCGGATATGATGGCAAAGGAGTTCAAGTCATTAACAATGAAAGTGAAATTGAATTAGGATTCAATGCCCCTTCTGTTTTAGAAAAAAAAGTGAAAATTGCAAAAGAAATTGCACTTATTGTAGGTATGAATGAAGCGGGCAAAACCATTATATACCCTCCTGCCGAAATGATTTTTGATCCAGTTTATAATTTATTAGACTACCAATTAAGTCCCGCTAAATTGGATGAAAAAATTTTATGGAAAGCACAAGCAATGGCACGTAAAGTAGTGACTGAATTAAAAAGTCCAGGCTTATTTGCTGTTGAATTATTCGTGGATCAACTAGGAGATGTTTTTGTAAATGAAACGGCACCTCGTGTGCACAATAGCGGTCATCATACCATTGAAGCCAATTATTCTAGTCAATATGATATGCTTTGGCGTATTCTATTAAACTACCCTTTAGGCAATCCAAATGAAATATTGCCTTCTGCTATCGTAAATATCATTGGAGCTCCTGGATATACTGGGGATGTTTTATATGAAGGATTGGAGGAAGTACTTGCGATGGACAATGTATTTGTGCATTTGTACGGGAAAAAACAAACCAAGCCAGGTCGTAAAATGGGTCATGTCACTATTATAAGTAATGATTATTTGGACTTAACGCATAAGGCAAATAAAATCAAACATACCCTAAAAGCAATTACAGCTTAGCTTTAATTAATTTCTTTTTGACATCTAGGTTTTTTAAATATCCTATCCCAATGATGCTTTTTAATTGAAGTCCTGGAGATTTTTTGAGTGGACCAAATATTCGAATCTTATCATCATAAATGGCATCTAAACTATAAGATGCAGAAAAAAACTTATTGATTTTAAAGCTAAAAAAATTGGTCATATAGAAATTAATATTTTCTGGCTTATCATTATAATTGCTAAACAAATCAGCACGCCCTTTATAGGTAATGTTAGGGGCTATCACATTGTTGTAATTGATTGTAATAAAAGTACCTGTTTCTTTAATTAATTTTGAACCAGGAGTCACCCCATACTTACCTTGATCGGATAACTTGGAATTGAGTACTAAAGTATTTCTGGAAGTTAAAGGCGAAAAGAAAATAGAAAATGTATTGGTGGGTTTGAAATCCAAACCCGCTGATAAAATAATATATGCGGGAGATAAAAAAGATGAAGTAAATGTGGCATTGTTTCCGCTAAAACTATACCCGTCAAAAAATTGAGAACGAAAATTAAAAAGACCCGAAACATACCACATCCCAGTGGTATCTATCTGATACCCATACTTACTTAAAAAATCAATTCTGTCATCATTTTTTCTTCCTCCAATGCTGGTCGATTTCATAAATCCTAAATTGACATCAACATTGTTGTCCCAGTTTTGTCTTGGTTTTTTGAAAAAAACAAAATAATTAAAGTAAGTACTAATGGCCATGTTAAAATTATCGCCCCCTGCTGCCCAATTACTCAACGAACTTTGAGATAAATTAAAATTATACAAGCCTCCCTGTTTCCAATTCCATTTGGAAGTATCGTTGTCCTTTTTAATGTTTCGAGAAGTTTCATTTCGAAGTTTTGCCACCACCAAGTCCTGCGCAAGCATATTTTGTGTAACTAAAATGATTCCCAATAAAAATACAATTTTGCGCATCCTTCACATTTTTACCAAATATAAGAATTGAATAGTAAACCATTGATTTCTAACTATATATAATTTAAACCGAACCACATTTTAACAAAAAATT
>JAFMJX010000008.1 GCA_017853235.1 Chitinophagaceae bacterium
TTCATTAGATAATTTTTCAAGCTTTTATATTTTATTAAAGCGAAGAAAAATTAAATTTACTTCATTGTAAATGTTTCCAAAAATTTAGTCGTGAAGTTTCCTTTTCTAAAATCTTCATTTTGCATTAACTGTAAATGAAATGGTATGGTAGTTTTCACACCTTCAATGACATATTCACTTAATGCACGATACATGGTATTGATCGCCTCTTCACGTGTTTGAGCCACAGTAATTAATTTACCAATCATAGAATCATAATAAGGTGGAATCACATAACCTGCATACACATGGCTATCTACACGAACGCCGTGACCGCCTGGTGTGTGCAATACTGTAATTTTTCCAGGTGAAGGTCTAAAATCATTATAAGGATCTTCTGCATTAATACGACATTCGATCGCATGCAATTGTGGTTCATAATTACGGCCCGAAATTTTTTCACCTGCAGCAATTTTAATTTGCTCTTTAATTAAATCATAGCTGACTACTTCTTCCGTTACGCAATGTTCCACCTGAATACGTGTATTCATCTCCATGAAATAAAAATTGCGATGCTTGTCTACTAAAAATTCGACCGTCCCAACACTTTCATAATTGATAGCACTTGCCGCTTTAATTGCTGCCTCTCCCATTTTATGACGAAGTTCGGGTGTCATAAATGGTGAAGGAGACTCTTCTACTAATTTTTGGTGACGTCTTTGGATAGAACAATCGCGTTCACTCAAATGACATACATTTCCATATTGATCTCCTGCAATTTGTATTTCAATGTGTCTAGGCTCTTCTACAAATTTTTCCATGTATAAGCCATCATTTTTAAAGCTAGCGCCTGCTTCCATTTTAGCAGTACTGTATGCTTTTTCAATTTCTTCCTCATTCCAAACTACACGCATCCCTTTACCACCGCCACCTGCAGTAGCTTTGATGATGACTGGATATCCTATATGTTTTGCTAATTTTTTTGCTTCATCAATACTTTCCAACAACCCTTCTCCACCTGGCACTACTGGAACACCTGCCTTAATCATGGTATCCTTGGCAGTGATTTTATCTCCCATTTTATTTATCATTTCGGGAGTAGGTCCAATAAATTTAATGCCATGATCGGAACATATTTGTGCAAACTTTGCATTCTCAGCTAAAAAACCATACCCTGGATGCACCGCATCTGCATTGGTAATTTCGCATGCAGCCATAATATGAGGAATATTCAAATAGGATTCTTGTCCTTTGGGGCCTCCTATACAAACAGCTTCATCTGCAAACTTTACATGTAAACTATCTTTATCGGCTGTAGAATAAACGGCCACTGTTTTAATACCCATTTCTCTACAAGTTCGAATAATACGCAAAGCAATTTCGCCACGATTGGCTATCAATATCTTTTTAAACATTAGTTTGAATTAAAATTAGATAATAGTTCCACTAAGCTGGCTCCACTAAAAATAATGGTTGATCAAATTCAACGGGGCTAGCATCTTCTACCAACACTTTAACGATGGTACCTTTTACTTCGCTCTCAATTTCATTGAATAATTTCATGGCTTCAATAATACAAACCACTTTTCCAACATTCACTTCAGTTCCCTCTTCAGCCAACATAGGCTTATCAGGTGAAGAACGACGATAAAAAGTTCCAATCATTGGACTCTTAATGGTAATTAAGTTATCTGCTTTGGGAGCGGCAACTGGAGAGGTGGGTGTTGTTGCAGCGGCAGCCACTGGTGCTGCGGCAGGGGCAGATGCATATACTTGAGCTGGAGCTGTGGTTACTGTAACTTTTTCTTCTTTTTGTTTAATCGTTACTTTTCCGTCCTTGTCTTCGATGCTAATTTCACCGATATTACTCTTGTTAACTACTTTGATTAAATCATGAATTTGTTTCAAGTCCATATTTGGCAATTTTGGGTAAAATTGGGCTTTTTTTGTGGATTTTGGAGAAAAAAAGGGCTTTTTTTTATAAAAATGGGCAATTTTGGGCAAAAAAATAGGGAATCCAAAATTCCCTATTTCAACTAAATTCTATTATATAATAGCTTATTTTACTCTCTCTACATATTCGCCATTCTTAGTATTGATTTTGATCTTTTCTCCTTCATTTACAAATAAAGGAACCATAACTGTAGCGCCAGATTCAATGGTTGCTGCTTTAAGAGCACGGGTTGCAGTATCCCCTTTTACGCCATTCTCGCAATAAGTGATTAAAACGTCGATTTTTTCGGGTAATTCCGCACCAATTGGCATTTCAGTTTCGGTATTCATAAATACAAATACTTCCGCTCCTTCAATTAAAAATTGAGGGGCATCTATCATTTCTTCTGCTAAAGCGATTTGTTCAAAAGTCTCATTATTCATCAAGTTAAATCCGCTGTCATCCTTATATAAGAACTGAAAAGCTTTCTTTTCAACGCGCACTGGAAATATGTTTTCACCACTATTCCAAGTTTTCTCAATAGATCTTTTGTTGTCTACCCCTTTTAATTTAGCCCAAATTTTTGCTGCAGCTCGAGCAGTTTTGTTTTCACCAAATTCTACTACTGAGTATAAACTACCGTCTAATTTTAAGATCATTCCACGACTGATGTCTGATGTTGTTGCCATAATTTTTATTTTATTATTTTCCTTGGGAGGGGCAAAAGTACTACAAGCTGGCCATTTATAAAAAAACCTTCATTTTTTATTGGAAAATAAGGGTAAAAAAAGCAGGTTTAACCTATTTTTGCGCCACAAATAAGAAAAAACGTCCTCATGTCAGTATTAGTGAATAAAAATTCGAAAATTATCGTACAAGGTTTTACCGGTACAGAAGGTAGTTTTCATGCCAGTCAAATGATTGAATATGGCACACAAGTAGTTGGTGGTGTTACTCCTGGTAAAGGAGGCTCTACGCATTTAGATCGCCCTGTTTTTAATACCGTAGCAGATGCTGTAAAAAATACAGGTGCAAACGTAAGTATCATTTTTGTACCTCCTGCTTTTGCTGCTGATGCAATAATGGAAGCAAGTGATGCAGGTATTGAATTGGTAGTGTGTATCACCGAAGGTATTCCTGTTCAGGATATGGTGAAAGTGAAAAATTATTTACAAGGAAAAAATACTCGTTTAATAGGCCCTAACTGTCCTGGTGTCATTACTGCAGAAGAAGCTAAAGTGGGTATTATGCCTGGTTTTATTTTCAAAAAAGGAACTATAGGTATTGTTTCTAAAAGTGGTACATTAACTTACGAAGCAGCTGACCAAGTAGTCAAAGCGGGATTGGGAATTACTACTGCCATTGGAATTGGAGGTGACCCTATCATTGGAACCACTACTAAAGAAGCCGTTGAATTATTGATGAATGACCCTGCTACCGAAGGTATTATTATGATTGGAGAAATTGGTGGAAGTATGGAAGCAGATGCAGCTCATTGGATTAAAAATAATTTAAAGAAACCAGTTGTTGGATTTATTGCTGGTCAAACAGCTCCTCCAGGACGTAGAATGGGCCACGCTGGAGCGATCATAGGTGGTGCAGATGATACTGCTGCTGCAAAAATGAAAATCATGGCAGATTGCGGAATTCATGTAGTAGCAAGCCCTGCTGATATTGGAAAAACAATGGCTGCTGCATTAAAAAAATAATACAGTTCATACCTAATAGCGAAATCCCTTATCCTACACGATAAGGGATTTTTTATTGTAAGTTTGTTCTATGAAACAATATGTTGGATGGATGATAGGTTTGTGTTTTTGGGGAAGTGTTGCAATAGCACAATCAACTCCTCTACAAATTAAATGTACGCCTCCCAAAAATGTAAAACTTGGTTCAGCACTTTCACTTAAAGTAGAAATACAACATCAAATTAAAGAGGAAAAAACAGGACAACTTACTTTTTCAATTTTGAATGCATCCAATCAACAATCCACTGATGGCTGGTTTTTGAATTTTTTTCCTTTTCAATACTTCACCACCATTGCAAATGAGAATTTCTCAACAACATTCCCTTTTACAGTTCCTCATGATTATAAAGGAAAATTTATAATAGAACTAGTCGCCAAAGTGGGTAATATCAAAGACAGTGTTCGATATACTATCAACACTACAAATAAATAACTTGCTTGAATAAAAAGGTAACATATTTAATTGTGGGCCAAGGTTTAGCAGGTACATGGCTATCTTATTATTTATCTCAACAAGGAATTTCTTTTGTCATCATTAATAGTGCGTCACAAGCATCAGCAAGCAAAGTAGCAAGCGGTGTCATCAATCCAGTCACTGGACGGAGGATGGTTCAAACATGGATCATTGAGGAAGTACTCCCCTTTTCCGTGTCAGCCTACACTTCCATGCAAGATTTATTAAACACCAAAATCATTCAAGAAGCACCAGTTTTTTTAATTCATCCTTCGAAACAAATGAAGGAAAGTTTTGAATATCGACTGCAGCATGACAATGTTTATTTGCAAGAAATGGACGAAAATATTTCAACCTCCAATTTTAATACCCCATTTGGAACGGGCTTCATTGATTCTTGTTACTGGATTGACCTAAATGAAATGCTTTTGAAGTGGAAATTTTTTCAAACTCAAGCAGAAAATTATATTGTTGATGATTTTCAATTGAAGGATGCAATCATCACCCATGAAAATGTCACATGGAAAAATATAGTGGCAGACAAAATCATTTTTTGTGATGGAATAAATGCATTTAACAATCCTTATTTTAACGCACTTCCTTTTGCACCCAATAAAGGAGAAGCGCTCATTGTTCAAGTCAAAAACTTACCCCCACAATTTATTTACAAATCAACGATCACTTTGGTTCCTTGGAAGGATGATTTATTTTGGGTAGGATCCAATTACGAATGGGATTTTGATCATGTAAATCCATCTGAAAGTTTCAAACAAAAAATGATCGAAGCTTTAGATCAACTCTTAACGATACCCTATGAAATAAAGGACCACTTAGTGGGTGTAAGACCGGCTAATAAAGAGCGAAGGCCTTTTGTAGGATACCATCCCATTCAAAAAAATGTTGGTATTTTGAATGGATTAGGCACCAAGGGCTGCTCCCTTGCACCCTATTTCGCGGCTCAATTCATAGCAAACGATATTTTTAACAAACCTATCCATCCTGAAGCCTGCTTAAGTAGATTTAAGGAACTACTTAGCAAAAACTGACAATGATAAAGTTGAAAAAAAACAATATTTTTAAAGCAAGAAATTCATAATCATGAGCCAGAAAAAAAACGAATTTTACAATATTCCAATTGCTTATCGCAAAATGGAAAATTTACATATTGTGTTTTGGTTGTTTAAAGATATAGCCTGGTGTTTGTTTTGGAAGCCTTTAGGAATCATTATGATTTTACCTACCCTTGGAATTTCAATAGTGATTGCATGGCGTACACGTCAAATTGTTTCGGAACTTTGTCACAACTTAGCCATAACTGTTTGGATCACCGCAAACGCTTTTTGGATGTGCAGTGAATTTTTTGGAGTGGACAACAATATTGTATTGGGTACCATTACCGTTAAGCATTTAGCTATGATTCCTTTTGTAACTGGAGTGCTCATATTAGCTTACTACTATTTGCTTTACAAACCTAAACATCAAGAAGACACACAAACTTTGTAAAAAAATTTTTACAAAGAATTGTATAAAAGTTAAAGATATTTTTTTAGCCTATTGGATTGAATAAAGGTAGAGACACCTAATAATGCAATGACTAAAAATGCGCCTCTTAAACTAATAGCTTCTGCCAAAAAACCTATGATAGGCGGACCAATTAAAAATCCAAAGAATCCAATAGAAGAGACGGAAGCTAATGCAATACTTGCTTGACCTGGTGCTGCTGCTTTTCCCACAGATCCATAAATAGTAGGTATGACAGAAGAGACTCCAAAACCCACTAACATAAATCCAATGGCAGAAATGATGATATGTGGAAGAGATACCGCAATAAGTAATCCTAATGTAACCAAAGCACCGCTTAACATTAATTGTTTACGAGGGCCCCAATAGGTAATTAAAATATCCGAAAACATTCTTCCTGTTGCCATACATGCCATGAAAGATATATATCCAACAGTTCGCCATTCATAGGATACTTGTACTACTTTTTGAAAATATATTCCACTCCAATCAAACATCATTCCCTCACAAATCATATTACCTAATGCAATGATGCCAAATTGTAATATTAAAGGAGTGGGTTTATTCCACATTTTATTTAACGGCTGTTTGTTGGATTCACTTGGAGTTAAATAAGAATGATACAGGGAAACAAATAATAACCCAACCATTGCAATAAATAAAAATTGATACATTGGTGCCCATTGGTGCGCCACAAAAAAGCCACCTACCAACCCTCCTGTAAATCCTGCCAAACTCCAAAATCCGTGAAATTTAGAAATGATACTTTTTTCGAATTGCTTCGCCAAAACAACCGCTTGCGTATTCACTGACACATTATATAAATTACCTGCCATTCCAAAGAAAAATAAACAAAGACCCAACTGCCATTTTAGTTTACAAAATCCAAGGAGCACTAATCCAAAAGGATATAAAACACAAGCAATTTTTAACATGCGATTACTTCCATAACGTGAAGCGAGACTGCCCGAAATAGGTATGGCTAATAAGGAACCCATAGGTAAAAATAAAAGCATTCCACCCAAAGCCGCATCACTTAAACCTAATTGCATTTTAATATCTGGAATACGACTCGCCCAACTGGCAAAGCAAATTCCTGCAAAGAAGAAAAAACCAGATAAAACAGCCCTTCTGGCGTTCTTAGATATGGAATGGTCACTCATAGCGCAAAGATGGTGAATTTATGGGAATTGGGTTATATTTGCAGTTCTAACTTATATCAATAGTTTTTTATGTACCGTACGCATCATTGTGGGGAATTAAATATTCAAAATGTAAACCAAACTGTAACCTTAGCAGGTTGGGTGCAAACTATCCGTAAATTTGGCGCCATCACTTTTGTAGATGTAAGAGATCGATACGGTATTACCCAATTATTAATGGGTGAAGAATTACAAGCTCAATTAGATGCGCAACCCTTAGGACGTGAATTTGTCATACAAGCTATTGGAACTGTGATTGAACGTTCTAATAAAAACGCACAAATTCCAACAGGAGAAATTGAGATCAAAGTCACTTCTTTTAACATTTTGAATAGTTCTATAGTACCTCCTTTTACAATTCAAGACGATACCGATGGCGGTGACGATATCAGAATGAAATATCGTTTTCTTGATTTAAGAAGGAACGCAGTAAAAAAGAATTTAGAATTAAGATATCAAGTGAATCGTGCAGCGCGTAATTATTTACATGAAAAAGGATTCATGGATATTGAGACTCCATTTTTAATTAAAAGCACTCCCGAAGGAGCTAGAGATTTTGTGGTACCAAGCCGAATGAATGAGGGTGAATTTTATGCATTGCCACAATCTCCGCAAACATTTAAGCAATTATTAATGGTTAGTGGGTATGACAGATATTACCAAATTGTGAAATGCTTTAGAGATGAAGATTTAAGAGCAGACAGACAACCAGAATTTACTCAGATTGACTGCGAGATGAGTTTTGTGGAACAAGAAGACATATTAAATATGTTTGAAGGATTGATTAAAAGCATTTTCAAAGAAGTTAAAAATATTGACTACACCGAAGCTGTGCAAAGAATGACTTGGGAAGATGCTATGTGGCAATATGGTAATGACAAACCAGATATTCGTTTTGGCATGAAATTATGCAATCTCAAAAAGCCTGCACATGTATTCACTGCTAAAGCTGATCAAGCAAATTTGATTCAGGGTGCTGATTTTAAAGCATTTGATGAAGCTGAAACGGTCATTGCTATTGCCGTTCCTGGATGTAGTGAATATTCACGCAAACAAACTGATGAATTAACCGAATGGGTGAAACGACCTCAGATTGGTATGAAAGGGTTGGTGTTTATTAAGTGTAATGTAGATGGTTCTTTTAAGAGTAGCGTAGATAAATTTTATTCAGAAGATAAATTAAAAGTCATTGCAAGTGCCGCTGGTGCAAAAGCAGGTGATTTAATATTAATTTTAGCAGGTGCCGAAGAAAGAACTCGTAAAGCCATTAGTGAATTACGTTTAGAATTAGGAAAACAGTTAGGATTCCGAAAAGAGAATGAATTTAAATTATTATGGGTATTGGACTTCCCTTTATTCGAATATGATGAGGAAGGAAATAGATGGGTAGCACGTCATCATCCATTTACTTCACCTAAACCGGATCATATTGAAGTAATGATTCAAAATACCCCACAAATCGCTGACGCTTCTAAATATTTGGAACATCCCTATGCCAACATCAAAGCAAATGCTTATGATATGGTACTCAATGGAAATGAAATTGGAGGTGGTTCTATCCGAATTTTCCAAAGAGCATTACAAGAAAAAATGTTTGCAGCCTTAGGTATGAGTCCCGAAGAAGCCCAACATAAATTTGGATTTTTATTGGGCGCATTCGAATACGGAGCTCCACCACATGGAGGTATTGCATTTGGATTCGATCGTTTATGTGCATTATTAGGAGGCAGTGAAAGTATTAGAGATTTTATTGCTTTCCCTAAAAATAATAGTGGTCGTGATGTAATGCTAGATGCTCCTAGTAGCATTGATGAAAAACAATTTGAGGAATTACATATCAAATTGAATTTAAAATAAGTAGCATGCCACAAAATTTGAAACTTTATACAGTATTAAGCTATTGTTTAATTCCCATTGCTTTATTTTTTGGTTTTTTAGATATAGTGATGGCAGTAAGCTCAATGGGCAACCCTAGTGTTTTGCTTATGGTTTTTGTGTTGGCTTGCTTAGTGATTTACACTTTTGCTAGTTTCAAATTTTTAAAAAGAGGCATCGAAAGAGAACAAACACAATCCACCAAATTAAAAGACTGGATTAAAGTAAATGCTTTTGTGAGTTTGTTTTTATGCAGTTTGTTTTTCATAAATTCCATTAGTATTTTAGTTGCCTCTGATCAAGTATTAATGGGATACATCAATGATTTTATGAATCAACAAGCAGGCTTACCAGCCGAAATCACTCAAAAGATGATACTCTCCATCTTACGTGGAGTGTCTGTATTTTTACTCATCACAAGCGTCATTGGATTGATTCATATTCGAACTACATTACGTTTGGTGAAGGAATATGAATATTTGTTTGAATAGCCCTTCATATTTCATACTTTTAAGTGAATGAACGCATTGATTCCATTAGCAGAACGACTCCGCCCTACCACTTTATCTGACTTAGTGGGACAGGAACATTTATCTGGCGAGCACAGCGTTTTACAAAAATCAATTGCAAATGGTAAAGTGCCCTCCATGATTTTGTGGGGTCCTCCTGGAGTTGGTAAAACTACTTTGGCAAACATTATAGCTACTCATTTAAACATTGATTATTTCCAATTGAGCGCCATAAGTAGCGGTGTAAAAGAATTGCGTGAAGTGATTGAGGAAGCTAAATCAAAACAAGGTGCTATTTTATTTATAGATGAAATTCATCGATTTAATAAAGGACAGCAAGATGCTTTACTTGGAGCTGTCGAAAAAGGAATCATTACTTTAATTGGTGCTACTACCGAAAATCCAAGCTTCGAAGTAAACAGCGCTTTATTAAGTAGATGTCAAGTTTTCATTTTGAAAGCATTAGATGCAAATGCATTAGAAAAATTAATTGCCCAAGCCGTTGAAAAAGATGATTTATTTAAAAAGCATCCTATTCAAATCAAAGAAACAGAAGCCTTGTTTCAATTATCTGGCGGAGATGGCCGAAAGCTATTGAATTTATTGGAATTAAGCGTTGAAGCATTATTCGCTATCGAAAAAAACGCCAATCCTTTTATACTCACGAATGATTGGGTCATGGAAGTGGCTCAAACCAATATTGCCTTATATGATAAAAATGGTGAACAACATTATGACATCATTTCGGCTTTCATTAAAAGCATGCGTGGTTCGGATCCCAATGGGGCGGTATATTGGTTATCAAGAATGATCTCAGGAGGTGAAGATGTAAAATTTATAGCAAGACGCATGCTTATTTTTGCAAGTGAGGATATTGGCAATGCCAATCCCAATGCTTTGCTATTAGCCAATAACTGTTTTGATGCTGTCAATAAAATTGGATACCCAGAAAGCCGTATCATTTTATCACAATGTGCTATTTATTTAGCAAGTTCTCCAAAAAGTAATGCCTCTTATGAAGCCATTTCAGCAGGCTTAAGCCTTGTTGAAAAAACGGGCAACTTACCTGTACCATTACACTTACGTAATGCCCCCACCAAACTCATGAAGGATTTGTCTTATGGAAAGGATTACAAATACTCCCACCTTGGTGAAAATAATTTTTTGGAACAGGAATATTTACCAGATGCTATAAAGGGTACAAAATTATATCAGCCACAACAAAATGCAAGAGAGCAAGAAATTAAAAAGTTTTTGCAAGATCGTTGGAAAGGGAAATACGGATATTAAAATATTATATTTTAGTGGGAACTGCACGACCCACAATTCCCTCCGCTCCTCTATCTCCTCCTTCGTGGTATTCTGCATCTTCATTCACATCCCATAAATCATACACTTCTTCCCCTGCAATTATATTTTTGGCAGCCAACATTGCTGTCATCATACTATGATCCTGATTATTGTATTTATGCATACCATTACGTCCTACTAAATAAAGCCCACTGTATTGCTTTAACGCTTCTCTAATAACTGATAAATGATCCTTGTATTCATGATCATACACGGGATATGCTTTCGGCTGACGTACCACATAACCATCTACCACTGCTGAAGGATTCGTTAATCCAATTTGATGAATCTCCTTAGTTCCTAAAGCAATCAAAGCTTCGTTAGAACTGGTCCACAATCCATCCCCTTCAAAACAGAAATATTCTAATCCATAACAAGCCATTTGTGGATCCGGCACCATATATGGACTCCATGATTTGAAGTTTTGAATACGACCCACTTTCACATTAGGTTCATGTATATAAATCCAGTTGTCTGAAAAAGCATCTTGATCCTTACAAATTAATACCACCGTTAAAAAGTCGCGATATTTTAGTTGATTGGCAGCATGTAATACTTGAGGAGAAAATTGAGGTGCTACTGCTGGAATTAATTCACGCATTGGAGCCGAAGACAATACATAGTCATACCCTTCCCAAACTTTTTGATCTGATGTATATACTTTCCAATGGTCTCCTAATTTTTCAATTTTTTGAACACCAGTGTTCATTTCTATATTTACACCTAAAGCTTTACTTTTCACCACACACTCTTCCCACATCATACCAGGACCACGTTTAGGATAACGAAAAGAATCAATCAAAGTTTTGATTACTTCCCCTTTACTTTGCTTTCCACTTGGTTTAAATAAAGCATTCCAAATAGCACTACTTAAGGATAATCCTTTAATTCGTTGTGCAGCCCAATCGGCAGAAATTTCCTTACAAGGAATTCCCCATACTTTTTCGGTATATGTTTTAAAGAAAATGTTGAACAATCTTTTTCCAAATTGATTGGTTACCCAATCTTCAAAATTTTGTGGATTTTTTACTGGAAATAATTTTGCTTGAAAATAACTCATTACGCATAAAAAGCTTTCAAAAATACCCAACTTCATCAAGGCTTCAAAGGCAGCTAATGGATAAGAAAAAAACTTTTTATTATAAAAAATTCTTGAGCTACGAGGACGTTCCAATAATTCACTCGCTAAAATTTCGGTCCAAAAATCTTCTACTTCCTTTGATTTGGAAAAGAAACGATGCCCTCCTATGTCAAAATGATATCCTTTGTAAGATTCGGTTCTTGAGATACCTCCCACATAGGTTGGATCTTTTTCAAAAACAACAACATCTTGATTGGCCTTTCCTAATAAATAAGCTGCTGTTAACCCTGCTGGTCCAGCACCAATAATTGCCACTTTTTTACGCATGGAGGAGTCTAATTTGGCTCAAAATTGCAAAATTATATTGGGATTGCCATCATAAATAACAAAGACTTTGGTTTAACCCTTATTTTTGTGCTCATGTCAAACGTTTATGCTGTTCAATGGATCACCAAAAAGTTCTCCAAATTGAGTCCCGATGAGCTCTACGCCATTCTTCGACTCAGAAGTGAAGTTTTTGTGGTAGAACAAAACTGCGTTTTTTTAGATATGGATAATAATGACCAAAAAGCCTATCATACCATGGGCTGGCTGGAAGGAGAACTAGTAGCGACGACTCGATTATTTAGTGAAAGTCAAATGTATGAGGGCTACCAAAGTATTGGCCGTGTGGTGGGCTCTCCTCGTCATAGAGGCATGGGAATAGGGAAAAAATTAATGGAATATTCTATTCAAGAATGTGAAAGATTATTTGGGAAAGGACCCATTAAAATTGGAGCACAACTATACTTAAAGAAATTTTATAACGAGCAAGGTTTTGAACAATCAGGTGAGATGTATTATGAAGATGCCATTGAACACATTCCTATGATTCGACCTATTTTATAATCATCTTAATAAAACAATTGAAAACTTAATTCCAGTTGCATTGGGCTGATCTTCTCTAATACTATTTACAAAATCGATTCTAGCAATTTTGAAAATATTTTCTATAGAAAAGAAAGTTTCATAATAATTAGGCTTTGATTTTATGTTAAGCGTATTTGCGCCTATCACAAAAAACCAATTCAATTTATTAAATAAAGGTATTTTATTAGACAGGAATCCGTTCAAATGATACTCCAAATGAGATTCACTATATAAGGAGGCATGGTTACTAAATTCATAATAGGGTAACATTTGAAATCCAGTCATATAATGCTGATTAAGATCTATTTGATTGCCTAAATAATGTTGAAAATCGGGAGCGAACACTTTTTTATCGTGCACAAAACCACCCACTATAAATCGAGCATTTAACTTGCCTAATAATTTTAAATTCATGTTGTGTGATATGGTGCATTTCCATTTTGCAAAATCCACATCACTTCCCAAGATTCCATGTAATCCTTGGGTATAGTTAAAATTAAAGCTGGGGTATGGAGATCTCAATCCAATAAGTCGATTAGGGAGTTCTAGATATTTTGTCCCTGGGCGCCATGTAATATTCAAACTCGTCACCAAAGATTGATGTGGTAAAATGTTGCTAGTCATTAATGCAGTAGGATAATTGGGTGTAAACACATGTCCTTTTAAATCATTGACCACATTATCCAAAGGAGTACGATCTTGATATTGCATTTCCAAATTCAAATTTACTCCCTGTCCAAAATTGCGCGTATAATTGATTTTGAAAAATCCAGCCTCATAAGTTTTCATGAAATTATTACCCCATTTTAAAGTAGATGCTGTATTATCAATCTCAGAAATAGGATTGCTATTGTTAAATTGAAACACGGTTCTTCCAAAACTTGCACTCACCAATGACCTTGCTTTAGTAGGAAATCCATAAGATCCCGAAAAACTTGTATACCATTTCTTTTTTTCTAACCCATATCTAAATGAAGGAGAAAAGCTAATATTGTTTTTTTGAGGAAGCTGCTTATTCCAAGTAGCTTTAAAATTCATCACCCGCCCTTCTGCTGGATTAAAATTAATGGGGAAAGCATACAATAATGGATCCACATTAATACGAATTTTTTGAGATTGCTTATTATAATTATAACCTCTTAAAAATAAATTATTGATATTCATTTTATTTCTTCTCCGATCAATGCTATCTAAATAAGCGGGTGTATTTCTAATTTTTTCTAAACTATCCTTTTTAACAAAATCAATGGCCTCTTTTTCCAGCAAAGGCAAGGGCCTTGCACTGTCCCAATATTGCAATGATTTTTTATTAGAACTATCCAAATACTTTATAACTACATTGGTGAAATATTTTGTATCAAATTGTTTATCTAACTCATACTCGTTAAAAACTTGCACAATACTTCCATTAAATTTAAATTTAAAAAAATTGCCAGATAAATAATTCACCTGTTGCTTGATGACCCACTGCGATCCAATTGGCATATAAATTTGTTCATAACTAATGGAATCTATTAACTGCAATTGCTGATCCTTTGTAATATTTAATTGAGTGCTATATAAACGCCATTGTCCTTCAATGATATTTATGAAACCAGAAAATAAAGGTTCTTGCTTTCGACGAGGCATGACTTTTATTCTTGTCACTTCCATGCCGTTTTCATAAAACGAACCCATGTATTTGTATTTGTAAAAAAATAGTGCATTGTCAGATATGGGAGAAACATACCCCCTTGGATTTAAGGCCTCTCCAATGTTAATACTATTTTCATAAAATGAAATGATATTAGGATTGCCCAACCCAAATCCATTACTTCTTCCACTCACTTTGGTAGATTTTACTTCTACCTTTTTTTGTTTATTACTCACCGAATAATCCGCAAAAGTTTCTGACAGAAAAAGTATTTTAGCTTTATTAGTATCCCCATCTTGGAAATCAACAGTATCACCCAAAAATTTTTTTGGATAATCATTTAACTGTATCAAACCTTTCAAATATACTTGGCATTTAAAATTGTTGTATTCTTTTAAATGCGCTTCTCTTTTTTTTATAGCATTTCGTATGATCTCATAGGCAGGATCTTCTGCTTTATTACTCACGACCACTTCGGTGAGTTCATACTGCTGTTCGGTTAATATAAAATCAAGTGTCGTGAACGCCTCTTTAATTTTTACCTTCTTTTCAACTGTTTTATAACTGATACTTTGACAAACAATCACATAGTCTCCAGGTGCTATATTTAAATTATATACTCCTTTACTATTTGCGGTGGTGCCCAACTTTGTTTTCTTGATTAAAATAGAAGCAAATGGAACCTCTTTACCTTGTGCATCCCTAATGCTGCCTTGTAATACATTCGCATAGGAGGAATTTCCAAGTAAAAACACAGTTATTACAATGGCAATAATTTTATAAAACGTGGAGGTTGATTGTGAAAATATCATAGAGATTAAACTACTGCATTTCTATGGCCAGATATTTTGCAGTATGTGTTTTGGATTTTTTTATCATTTCTTCGGGAGTACCTTCAAATTGTATGAATCCTCCCCCGCTGCCTCCTTCAGGTCCTAAATCAATGATGTGATCTGCCACTTTGATGACATCCATATTATGTTCAATAACTAAAACTGTATTTCCCCTGTCCACCAAACGATTCAATACTCCAATAAGTAATTGAATGTCCTGAAAATGTAAGCCAGTTGTAGGTTCATCTAAAATGTAAAAAGTTTTTCCTGTATCTTTTTTACCTAATTCGGTTGCTAATTTCACTCTTTGTGCTTCGCCTCCACTTAATGTAACTGCAGACTGACCTAATGTGATATAACCCAAACCAACATCGTTTAATACTTTAACTTTTCGATAAATAAATGGAACCGCTTGGAAAAACTCACAAGCTTCTTCAACAGTCATATTTAATACGTCACTGATTGATTTTCCCTTGTATCTTATTTCCAAAGTTTCTCTATTAAATCGCTTTCCTCCACATTTTTCACAATGCACATATACATCGGGTAAAAAATTCATTTCTATGACCCTCATACCACCACCTTCACAAACATCACATCTACCTCCTTTTACATTAAATGAAAAACGACCTGCCTGATACCCTCTTATTTTAGCTTCTGGCACAGATGCAAATAAAGTTCGAATGTCTGTAAAAAAACCACAGTAAGTAGCCGGATTACTTCGAGGTGTACGTCCAATAGGAGATTGATCTATTTCAATGACTTTGTCAATATGTTCTAGCCCTGTGACTTTTTGGTAAGGCATAGGCTTGGTTTTACTATCATAACAATATTGTGATAGTATGGGATACAAAGTTTCATTAATAAGAGTTGATTTTCCACTACCGCTCACTCCTGATACCACTATAAAACTTCCTAATGGGAAATCAACATTAACTTTTTGCAAAGTATTTCCTGCAGCCCCTTTGATATGAATACATTTTCCATTCCCAGTTCGTCTCGTCGCTGGGATTTCAATTTTCTTTTTACCCGACAAAAATAAAGCCGTGTCTGACTTTAATTTCAATATGTCAGTTGGGGTACCTTGCGCAACAATATGTCCTCCATAAATTCCAGCTTTTGGGCCAATGTCCACTAAATAATCAGCAGCCATCATAATATCTTTATCATGCTCCACAACTAATACCGTATTTCCAATATCTCTTAATTGTTTTAAAGCAGTGATTAATCTTTGATTGTCTCTTTGGTGTAAGCCAATAGAAGGTTCATCTAATATATAAGTAATACCTTGTAATTGAGACCCAATTTGAGTTGCCAATCTAATGCGTTGTGATTCTCCCCCACTTAAGGATTTAGAAGGCCTGCTTAATGATAAATAAGATAAGCCTACATTCATCAAAAATGAAATACGATCATTGATTTCTTTTAAAATTGTAGGCGCAATTAAGGTGTCTTTTTTATCTAATGACTTAGGCAATTCTTGAAACCATTTTTCCAAAATATCAAGGTGCATGTCATTTAATTCACTTATTGTTTTTCCATTTATCTTAAACCATAAACTTTCTTTTTTTAATCTTGCACCACCACATGCTTCACAGGTATTTAATTCCATGTATGTTTCTACCCATGATTTTAAATGGTCCGTACTTTGTGAAGAGGTAAACCATCTTTTTAACATAGGCACAATCCCTTCGTAACTTCCTGTATAAGCATCAGGGATGTTTTCATCATTTAAATCCAAGCCTAGGCTGTTTGTAATATTTTTATCACCAAATAAAATTAATTGTAATTGATCTTTAGATAAATCCTTAATGGGTTTATCTAAACTGATCTTATGCTTTTTTGCAAATTGTTTTATTTGCAAAAACACACTAGCTTCTCTTGCTTCTCCCAATGGATGAATGGCCCCTTGATTAATACTTAGAGTATGATCAGGAAGTAATAAATTCATATCCACCGCATATACATTACCTAAACCTTTACATGTTGGACATGCCCCATAGGGAGAATTAAATGAAAAACTGTTAGGTGAAGGTTCTTCATAACTCAATCCTGTATCCTCACACATTAATTGTTTAGAATATTGTGTCACTTTTGTCTTTCCCTCTTCTAATAAAAAAAGTAAATCCTTCCCCATTTTCAAACATTGACTAACACTCTCTGTCAATCTTGTTTTCATGGATTCATTTACTGGAAAACGATCTACTACAATTTCTATATCATGAATCTTATAGCGGTCTACTTGAAACTTTGGACGCAATTCAATGATTTCACCATCTACCCTTGCTTTTACAAAGCCTTTTTTTCTAATTTCTTCGAAAAGTTCTCTGTAATGTCCTTTTCTTCCTCTTACTACAGGAGCTAATAAATTGATTTTTTTATCTTTAAACTTGGTATAAATATTTTGAATAATTTCTGCTTCACTAAATTTTACCATGGGTTTTCCCGTTTGGTAACTATAAGCTTTACCAATTCGAGCATATAACAAACGTAAAAAGTCATACAATTCTGTCACTGTTCCAACGGTTGAACGAGGATTTTTATTTGTTGTTTTTTGTTCAATTGCGATCACTGGGGAAAGACCTGTAATTTGATCCACATCAGGTCGCTCCATTTCGCCCATAAATTGACGGGCGTAGGCACTAAAACTTTCCATATATCGCCTTTGCCCCTCATTGTATAAAGTATCAAAAGCTAAAGAAGATTTACCACTTCCACTTACCCCTGTAAACACCACCAAGGCATTTTTGGGTATGGAAATGTCAAAATTTTTTAAGTTATGCTCACGAGCACCTACGACTTTGATATGTTCTTTTTGCTGATTCATGGATTTGGGTAAAGTTATAACAACCAATCAAATAATTAGTTGAGTAAGCAACATAAACATTTTGTAATTTTGAGGAAAATAGACTGTATTTATAATGTCTTCATCCAATCGCATTCCATCTCCGTTTGTTTTAGCCCAGGTATTATCTTTGGCCATTGCCTTGGCATTATTCTCCTTGAGTTTTTGGGAGGGTCGTGAAGCCTTATTTTTAAGCTTAAATGGAGATTTGGGTAAAATTTCGGACTCTTTTTTTACTTTTTGTACCGAAGCTGCTGAGGGCTGGATTTGGATTCCTTATTTTATTCTACTCGCGTCTTTTTTCAAAAAAGATGGAAGATTAATTATATATAATTTTTTAATCTCTACTTTGTTGACGCAAATTCCAAAACAATTTATTTGGCCCACTGTAACCAGACCCACCGCAAGTGGTATAGATCCAACTCAAATTCATACTGTGCCAGGAATGGAACTTCATAGCTTAAATAGTTTTCCATCAGGGCATACAGCTACCGCATTTAATATCTTTTTATTGACAGTTTACTTTTTCCCTTATCCTAAGACTATTTTATTGGGGCTTCTATACGCGATTTTTTGCGGATATTCCCGCATTTATCTAGGACAGCACTTCCCACTAGATGTGGCAGGAGGTATTTTGGTAGCAATTGCTAGTATTCACATCAGCAAATGGTTAGGAAGTGTCTTAAAAAATTCAATTTAAAAACAACTAAAATGAAAAATAAAATCACTTTAATATTTTGCAAACTATTTTTTGTTTTTCAAATATTTGTTTTGTCACTCAAAGCACAAGATACCACTCAACAAATCACAAAAGGAAGAACGAATAGTGCAGATCAAATGAAAAAACCCTATGTGATTTTAATTTCAGCAGACGGCTTTAGAGCTGACTTTGCCGAAAAATACCAAGCTAAATTTTTATTAGCTGCATCCCAAAAAGGAGTACGTGCTGATTATATGACCCCTTCTTACCCCTCTGTTACTTTTCCCAACCATTATACCATCGTCACTGGTTTATATCCTTCACATCATGGATTGGTGGACAATAGTTTTATTGACGTCCCAAGTAATGGTTTTTATACTATGAGTAATAAAAAAACAGTAGCTGAAGGAAAATGGTATGGAGGAACTCCTTTATGGGTATTAGCTGAGCAACAAAAAATGATTGCAGCCAGTTATTACTGGGTTGCTTCAGAAGCCCCTATTCAAGGTGTGAAACCCACTTATTATTATATTTATAATGAAAAAACCGTCATTGATGCAAGAATAAAAGCAGTCAAAGATTGGTTAAGCCTTCCGCCTGAAACCCGACCACATTTAATTAGTTTTTATTTTCCTCAAGTAGATCATGATGCCCACGATATGGGGCCAGAAGATCCCAGGGTTCAAAAAAGTGTTCAATGGGTAGATAGCAGCATCAACGCATTGCAAATCGCATTGGAACCTTTAGGCTTACCTATCAATTACATATTTGTTTCAGATCATGGCATGACCACTGTAGATAATATAAATCCATTAGGCTTACCAACTAGCATAGATACTGCCTCCTTTAAAGTGCCTTGGGGAGATGCGCAACTTCATTTGTACGCAAAAGATCCATCAAAAATTGAATCTACTTATCAATCTTTAAAAAATGAGAAAGATATTACCGTTTTAAAGTTAGATGAAACACCTGATTATTGGCATTATAAAAGTTCAGATGATTGGCACCAACGTTTAGGTGATTTATTACTCATTCCACATTTACCAAAAATTTTTAATTTATCTAAGAGTAAAACCACTAAAGGCAAACACGGATTTGATAATCATTTGCCCGATATGAGAGCCAGCTTTATGGCATGGGGACCTGCATTTAAAAAGGGAATCAAAATAGCAGGTTTTGAGAATGTAAATGTATATCCTTTAGTCGCACATATCTTAGGTCTTCAAATTGATGAAAAACAAATTGATGGCCGCTTAAAAGTGTTAGCTCCCATTTTAAAATAACCATTTTACCTTTGTCGATTTGTTATAGACTATCCTCCGATATTCAATTTTTAAGCAGTTTTAACAAGGTTTTTATGCCTCATTTTTAATGAAGCATTATAAAAATCATGCCATAATTTTTGATAGGAAAAAAATAAATATACATTTAATGATAATGAATTATGTATGCAATAATTGAATTGCTCAAACCTTCATTATGGTATATTTATGAGTAAAATAAAAATTTTAATATTAGAAGATAATCTACAAATTGCAGATGAATTATTTCTAATATTAAGCAAACAAGGTTATGAAATAACATGGGCAGAGGAATATAAAACGTCCTTGGAAATGCTTAAAAAACAAAAACCTCAAATTGCCATTTGTAAAATGGAAATTGGCAAATCCACAGCCAGCATTGATTTTGCAACCGATGCGTATTTAATCAGTCCCAAAACTTTAATCATTTATGCTTGTTTTTATCCTTCCACTGCATCCATGAAACAAAAAAATCACACCAGCACGATTCAATATATTTTTTATCCATGGGATAGCTTGCAAATAAAAAACACCATTCAATTTGCCTTAGATGAAATTGAAAAAAATAAAAAAAGAGAAGCTTTATTAGACAAACTTAGTGGCACCGAATATAAAGTGGTGGACTTAATTTCCAAACAAAAGAAAAGTAAAGAAATTGCAAACATTCTTTTTATTGCAGAAAAAACAGTACGCAACCATCGCTACAATATCATTAAGAAACTACAATTACCCAATGATAATAATAGTTTACTCAAATGGGCTTTGGCACACTTAAGAGATTAAATAAAAAAGAAAGTATCATTTAACGATAAGCAATCACAGGCTGCTTACTGACTCCTAATCCATCTATTCCTAGTTCAACGACATCCCCTTCTTTCAAATAAATATTGGGAGTAAAGCCCAAGCCAACTCCTGCAGGAGTTCCTGTACTTATCACATCACCTGGCAATAAGGTCATAAACTGGCTGAGATAGGATATAAGTTGTGGTATATTAAAAATTAAATCATCGGTATTACCATCTTGCATCATCTTTCCGTTTAAGGAGAGCCACAAACGTAATTGATGCGGATTTGGTATCTCATCTGGCGTTACCATCCAAGGACCTAGTGGAGCAAAAGTATCACAACCTTTTCCTTTATCCCAAGTACCTCCTCTTTCTAATTGAAATTCTCTTTCACTAACATCATTGTGTAACACATATCCTGCGACGTATTGCATTGCATCTTGTTCACTAACATAACTTGCTTTTTTTCCTATCACTACGGCTAATTCCACTTCCCAGTCAGTTTTGACAGAATTTTTAGGAATGATGATAGGATCAAATGGCCCAGATAAAGAAGTAGTTGATTTCATGAATAAGATGGGCTCAGTAGGGATATTCGCTCCAGTTTCTTTAGCATGTTTTGCATAATTCAAACCTATGCATACAATTTTTGAAGGCCTTGCTATGGGAGCACCTATTCTTTCATTTGCATCAATTTCAATAAGCTTTTCTTTTGCAATAATTTCAGCCAACTTTGTCAATCCTTCCTGTGCAAAAAAAGATTCGTTGTAATCATTTATAAATGCGCTTACATCATAATTTTTTCCATTTATATGCACTCCTGGTTTTTCTTGCTCATTTTTTCCAAAGCGAATTAATTTCATGTTTCTTTTTTTAATCTTAACTATTTAATGTTACAAAACCTCCGTCAATACTAAAATCACTGCCTGTAATAAACCCTGCTTCCTCACTACATAAATAAAGTACTTGATGTGCTACTTCGATTGGTTTACCCATGCGACCAATTGGTTGGGTCTTTGATAATTTATCAAACATTTCAGTTTCCTGTCCTGGATAATTCTTTTTTAAAAATCCATCTACGAAAGGGGTATGCACTCTTCCTGGAGATACTGTATTACATCTTATATTGTCTTTGATATAATCCTTTGCAACACTCATACTCATTGCGTGCACCGCACCTTTACTCATGCTGTAGGCAAAGCGATCAGACAATCCTACTTTGGCCGCGATAGAACTTATATTGATAATACTTCCTCCCGTTTTTTGCATCACTGGCAATACTGCATGCATACAATTGTATACCCCTTTTACATTGACATCATATACTTTATCAAAATCTGATTCACTGGTATTCGTAGCATTACCAATATGAGATATTCCCGCACAGTTTACTAAAATATGTATGTGAGCAAAAGATTTGAATGAATCCGTCACGGCATTTTGTTGCGTAACGTCTACACTTAATGCAGTTGCTTTACCCCCTTGCTTATTAATTTCATTGACAGTTTGGGAGGCAGCTTCTTGATTTAAATCTACAACAATTAATTCAGCTCCTTGTTGTGCTAAAACTTTACACACTTCCTTTCCAATACCACTTCCGCCTCCAGTAACTATTGCGACTTTATGATTGAGTTGAAACATAATAAATTGATTTGAATGGAATTTATTTTTTAAAGTTTTATTCCATAATGAAATTAATAAAAATAATTAGGATGGCCGTCATCTAGTAGGACCCATAAATATATCAGCAGAGGTTTGAGTACTTTGGCCCATTGGGTTTATGGATGAGTATAAAAACAGATGGGCATAAAAAAAGCCAGTATTGCTACTGACTTTTTTTGGTCGGGAAGACAGGATTCGAACCTGCGACCCCTTGGTCCCAAACCAAGTGCG